>JABSSR010000483.1 GCA_013213965.1 Verrucomicrobiales bacterium
CTCAAACATTAATTTCAATTGATACCTCAAAAGCTGAAGTCGCTGAAGCCGGACTCTCTGTCGGAGCAGACATCATTAACGATGTGACGGGCTTCTCCGATCCGGCAATGCGAAAGGTGGCAGCGGAATCTGAATGTGGCATTATCATAATGCACATGACAGGGAATCCTCGCACGATGCAAATATCCCCAAATTATAAAAATGTAACTGCCGAAGTAATTACATTTTTGAATGCGCAAATTTCTCTTTGTGAATCTGAAGGTATTAGTCGAGAACGTATCGTTGTTGATCCCGGAATCGGATTCGGAAAGAATTTGGAACACAACCTACAACTCATCAGATCTATCCCGCAAATCACTGAAATCAAAAGGCCCGTACTTATAGGGGCATCACGTAAGACTTTCATAGGGAAAATCCTGGGAAATGATGATATTAGTGAAAGAGAATGGCCAACCGTCGCGTTAACTTCATACTGCCGAGAACAGGGAGCTGCCCTCTTCAGAGTTCATTCTGTAAAGCAAAATTTGGATGCCATGCTGATGACAGAGGCGATAATAAATAGTGAAAGCATTATTAATTAAGCGATCTCCGTGCAACGCATCATTTCTTGATATATAATATTACAATTACGTGGAGACCTTAAGAAACATATCCGAGAATTGGGGCGTCGCTGTCGAACTGGTTATTATCATTGCGACAATGTATTTAATTCTGCGTCGGCACGGCTCACAGAAATGGACCCGTTTCTTCGTTGTCTTGAGCGTTCTGTTAATAATTATAACAGCAACCTCAGTGATATTTAAATTAAAGCTGATTCCCTTGTTCGTTTTAGTTGGCACTTTCTTTTTTACAATGTCCATGATTGTCGTCTTTCAGCCAGAACTTCGACGGAAATTAGCAGAACTAGGCAGCCGAAGCTTCTTCTTCTTCTCTGAGGGAAAAAACAAAGAATTCTTAGAGAATCTGACCGAGACGATCAGACAGCTAGGGGCAAAAAGGTATGGGGCACTGTTTGCTATCGAGCGGAGGATCGAGCTAAAACCTCACTTAGAGACGGGAATATTCCTTGATGCCCAATTCTCCTCCGAATTGATATTAACAATATTCCGCCCAAAAACGGAACTCCATGATGGCGGAATTATCTTAAGAGAAGGAAAGGTAATAGGGGCAGGTTGCCTCTTCCCTGTTAGCCAAAGAGAAATTACAGATCGTAGCATCGGGCTAAGGCATCGTGCCGGAATTGGAATTACGGAAGAATCTGATGCCATTGCTATCATTGTTTCTGAGGAAACCGGAGCAGTATCAATCGCACACTCTGGAGATCTTGAACATGATCTTGATCTGGAAACATTTAGCCAGCGCCTCTTAGATCTATTAGAAGTTGATATGAAAGAAACTAATGAGAAAAAACCTCCAGCAACTGCTTTTGATCCCCCAAAACCAAAATCAATATCAAGCCCGTCAACGGAAGAATAAAATATAGATCCTGTTAACTGGTCTTCTTTCCTCAATTCACCAATCTAAAATACTCACCTCCATTTTTCATTAGATGGCACAAAAAAATAAATTTTTCGGAACTGACGGGGTCAGAGGCGTCGCAAATCAAGGGCATCTAACACCAGAGTCAGCACTTAGGCTCGGTCAAATCGCCGCAGAAGAACTCATCCTTTGCTACAATAATAATGGCCATGACAAGAAACCAATTGTCATTATTGGCAAGGATACGCGTCGGAGCGGAGACATGTTAGAATCAGCACTGGCCGCAGGACTGAACTCTGCCGGCATTGATGTAAAAATCGGCGGTGTGATTCCAACGCCCGCAATTGCATTATTGGTTAAGGAGAAAAAAGCAGACCTGGGTATAGTTATCTCAGCCTCTCACAACGCACCACCCGATAATGGAATTAAATTCTTTTCCAATGACGGATACAAACTCTCATTAGAACAAGAAGAAAGAATCGAACAAAAAATACTCTCAGAGCAGCCAATAACTGTACGTGCTACAGGAAAAGAAATTGGCAGAAC
>JABSSR010000484.1 GCA_013213965.1 Verrucomicrobiales bacterium
CAACATACCTCTTTGCTTAAGATCAACTAGGAGAGCTCCTATTGCTTGGTCAGATTGTTCTGCTAGTTTACGGTGATTGATTTCAAGGTCGTCATGGCTGTCCCAGGGTTGTCCAGCACCATGCCAAAGTTGAACGTATCGCACGCCTCGCTCTACGAGCCTGCGCGCTATGAGAGTTTGTCGACCGTGTATTCCCTTGCCGTAAAGCTCGCGTATTGATTTAGGTTCTTTTGAGATGTCAAATGCGTCAGTCGCATCTATCTGCATTCGATAGGCTAATTCAAATGATTGAAGCCTGGACTCAAGATCAGAGTCATTCGATCTTTTTTCTTGGTGTCTTCTATTTAATTTCTCAATTAGATCTAATTGAGAACGTTGTTGTTGTATGGTTAATTTTGAGTTTTTTATATTATTAATGAGCTTATTAATTGTTTGGTGTTTTGAGTCAATATAAGTTCCTTGATAAACTCCCGGGAGGAAGCCTGCCTGCCAGTTTTGAGATTCTTGAATCGGATATCCTCCTGGACACATAGAAATGAAACCGGGAAGGTTTTGGTTCTCTGTTCCTAGCCCATAACTTACCCATGAGCCTACGCTTGGCCTTATTAGTCTTGGTTCACCGCAATTCATCAAGAGGAGAGAAGGTTCGTGGTTAGGTACATCAGCATGCATTGAACGAATGATGCATAGGTCGTCAGCAGATCGTGCTACATTGGGAAACAGTTCACTGATTTCTAGGCCGCTCTGGCCATATTTTTTAAAGCTGAATGGTGATTTTAGCGCGGCTCCTGTTGGTCGTTCTGTTTTCAGATAATCAATTGGAAGTTTTTTTCCATCATATTTTGTTAATGCGGGTTTCGGATCGAATGTATCTACTTGAGAGGGGCCGCCATTCATGAATAAATGAATAACGGATTTAGCTTTTGCCGGGAAATGAGGTTTTTTCGGTATTAGCGGATTAATAGCGGATTGGGCCTCTTCTTGTAATAAAGCGCTTAGGGACAAACCGCCAAATCCGTTTCCTAAGCGATTTATAAAATCTCTTCTAGTGAAGAAATGATGTTCATTGTTCGTGAATTTTTGCATTGTTAATCAATGAAAATAAACTCGTTAGTGGATAATAAGGCCTGTGCGAGTTGATTCCAAATCGGATAAACGGCATCTGTTCCTTTGTTTTGACTTTGTGCAGATGTAATAAATTTGAGTGAATCCAGAAGTTCTTCATTGCTGGGATTTCGGGACAATATCTGTTGAAAAAGTAATGTAATTTTATCATTATTGTTTGTTAATTGATTGAATTGTGGAGAATTAGCAATGGCAGTGGATTGGTCCTGAATTAATTTACCATTTAAAATAAAAAGCGCTTGTTGAGGAACGGTCGTTTCGGGGCGTTTTGGTGAATGAATGTCAGGGCTAGCGAAATCGAATGTTCTGAAAACGGGAGGCAAATTTTGTCGTTCTATCCGAGCATATATTGATCGTCGAGTTGAGTAGTTGGATGATGCTATATCAACAGGTCGTCCATACATTGTCGTATCAAGTTTTCCAGACACATAAAGGATTGAATCTCTGAACGATTCAAAACCTAGACGTTTTCTGTTTGCTCTTGTGAACATTCGATTCTCAGGATCTATTCGCTGAGTCTCTGCTTCTTTTAACCCTATGGATGATTGTTTATAGGTCGAACTTATGAGAATGGATCGGATTAGTTTTTTGGTGGACCATCCGTCCTTGATGAAATTGAAGGCTAAATAATCTAGAAGTTTAGGATGAGAAGGGAGGGCGCTTCTTAGTCCAAAGTCACTTGGTGTAGATACTAAGTGACTTCCCATGAGATGGCCCCAAACGCGGTTGACCCAAACTCTTGCAGTTAAGGGGTTTGTATCACTGGCAATTGACCGAGCCATCTCAAGGCGCCCGCTCCCGTCAGTGTAGGGTTTTCTTTCTTGGCCTTCCAAAAAACCAAGAAACTGACGGGGTACTTTTTCTCCTTTGTTGTTTGAGTTTCCTCTCTCGAAAACTCTGGGCTCACGGGGTGTCGAACGATCGACTAAGACCATTGCCTTAGCAGGAGCTCCATGATGAGTGGTTTTAATTTTGGCTAGATTCCTTCTGAGGTTCCTAACATGTTGTTGTCCTTTAGTTTCTAGTAGTGAAAATATTTTTGAAGCTGGAATTATGACATGATCTAGTTCTTTATGGAATTCGTTCGTGGGGTTAGACTCAGTGAATAGCGATGCATATGTTTGAGCTACCTCTGTCATGCTGTCTGGCAATTTTGTTTTCAATAACGAGAGTATAGTTTTGTTTGCCTTGCTTTCGTTTTTCTCAAGATCTTTCAACGAGAGTTGAAATGATTGGATGAATGAATCTTTTTTGAGAGAAGATAATTTAAACCATGCCGCGTAAATAGGATCTCCAGATTTTTTCTTTGCTTTTAAATAGTCTCGCCACCTGATTGTTGGTTCATGAAGTAAAGATTTCGATGATGCGAGTTTTTTTAATTCATCTTTGCTTAGATTCATTCCCTCTGAGGCAGTCAGAAGGTATTTTTCAATGAAGCTTTTTTGAATTAGTTCCTTTGACCTTTTTTCCAAGTAAGAGTTAATTTCTGACTGTTTTGAATCTAGAATGCTTTTAAAGGATTTATATGCTTGTAGATCATGTGGAGCTCCCAAAAGAGGAAGTTCAGAAGGTTCTGTAGAGCTATCAAAAACTCCATAGAGTGAATAATAATCACTGATCGGAATTGGATCATATTTGTGATCGTGGCATCTTGAACACGCGACAGTAAGGCCCATTAATCCTCGAAAGGTGACGTCTATTCTATCATCAATGATGTCAGGATTTCTGTTTAGAAATCTTCTGCCGACTGTAAGAAATCCCATTGCCGCTAGATTCCTTTTATTTTCATCGTTTTTGATGATTTTGTCTGCGGCCAGCTGATAGATTATAAATTTATTATAAGGTAAATCTTGGTTTAGTGCATTGATTACCCAGTCCCTATATCCATAAGCGTAGGGATATTCTCTAGACTCTTGAAAAACATATCCTTTGGTGTCGGCGTATCTTGCGATGTCAAGCCAATGCCTGGCCCATTTCTCCCCAAATTTCGGTGAACTAAGCAGTTTGTCGACAAGACTAACGTAGGCATTTGGATCCGAATTATTAATGAAATCTTCTGTATTACTGTATTTAGGAGGATGGCCGAGAAGGTCAAAGTAAATGCGTCTGATCCGTGTTTCTTTTGAGGCCTTCTTCGATGGATTTAGTTTTGCGTCCTTAATTTTTTGTAAGATGAATCGGTCGATGGTGGTCTGTGCCCAATCATTTTGTTGGGATTTAGGTGGAGGCGGATTCTTGATTGGAGAAAAGGCCCAATGCTTTGAACTGTTTGAGGCTTCTTCAGAGAAGGTTTTTCCCGTATCTGTACTTGGTAATAAAAAAAGAATAGTAAGCGCGGAGATGATTAGGGCATGATCAATCCTAAAAAACTGTAAAAATATGAATAGAGACTTCAATTTTACTTATTATTTAAATATAAATTTGCAGATTATAAGTCTATCCTGCAAGTAATAGGTAAATTATATCACATATTTTGTAATTATTATTCCTAATTAAATCTGGTGATGAGGATGTATTTGCAGAAGTATTAAACAATTCTAGACTGAAGATAATAATGAATTCGATGATTAGAAAATTTATAGTTTTAACTTTCTTAGCCATTTCCGCTGATTCTTTTTCGCAGGAGCGTTTACCTTATGCGGTTCAGAAGTTGGTTAAGGATTATGAGGCTTACGAAAAGGACATTACTAAAAAAGCTTCAGAATTGATTGAGAAGAAGCGGCTTGAGACGATTAAAAGTTTAGAGCAAGAGTCAGCTAAACTAACACAAACTGGGAATGACGCTCTTGCGCGAGCAGTTTTGGAATTGGCCTCAGCAATGACTGAAGGCAAGGAATTAAATGTTTCAGAAGGCAATGGAGTTGTAGAAAATTCTAGATGGAATCCTTTATTTAAACCTGAATCTCTCCCCGATTCATGGAATATTCCTGAAGATCCGGACGGCGGATGGGACTACAAGGAGGGTGTTTTTTTGATGAAGTCAGTATTTGAGGATGCAGTGGCACTTCATGAAGCGCCCGAAGGTGATCTTGTTGTGAGGCTAAAATTAAAGATTGAAGACAATGAGAATAAAGACACTAAGAATGAGCGTAAAACTGCCAGCATTGGATTTATTAATTCGAAAGAGAGTCTTGTCTTGGCCAGTGTGAATCCATCCGGAACCGTCAGCGGTTATACAAATGTTAGTCCAGAGACGGATTTGGGTAATGAGAAAAGTAGTCTCAGAGAGGGCAAGTTTACTGAAGTGCAGATTGCATGGGTCGCTACATACTTTCTGGTTTTTGTTAAGGATAAGATGTTAATCAAGTCCGATGTAGGAATTCCTAGGGGTACTGCTAAGATTTCATTATTGGCTGACAATACTTTTGCCTCATTCAGTGATGTCGAATACTTAAAGCCAACGTTGGACGATCTGAAAAAAATGGCTGCGGGGAAGCCTCTCGATTAGAGATCTAGATTCTGATGAGAAGTTAGGTACTGGCAGGCATGGCACGAACTGCTCCGACTGAAATGCCTCCATCCACGAGTATTGTTTGGCCTGTGACGTAGGCGCTAGCATCTGATGAAAGGAATAAGCAAGTTCCATCAAGATCATTTGGTTTGCCTATTCTTCCTAGAGGGATTTTTTCTTCGATGTAATCGACCCAGTTCCTATCTTCGAAAAGTTTAGCATTTTGTTCCGTTTTAAACCAGCCAGGGGCAAGACAATTTACTGTAACACCTTTGTCGCCCCAATCATGAGCAAGGCTCATGGTCATTTGTTTAATTCCGCCGCGGCTAGCTCCGTAAGGTGCAAGGCCCGCATATCCGGCAACGCAGGTTACAGATCCGATGTTAACGATTCTTCCATAATTTCTTTGAGTCATTCCTTTGGCAATTGCTTGAGCGAGGAAGAAAGCACCTTTGAGGTTTGTATCTACAACTGTGTTCCAATCTTCCCAGGAAACTTCAAGTGCAGGTTTTCTAATGTTGCAACCTGCATTATTGATTAGAATATCGATTTCACCGAGTTCTTGTTCGGCTTTGTTTACTGCATCCTGTATGCTTTCCAGGTTTAGAACATCCATTTCTAGAGACACGCATTTTGAACCCGCGGTTTCGATCTCTTTACTGGTTCCTTCTAATGAGGATAATGTTCTGCTTGTTACCGCAACATCAGCGCCAGCTTTTGCTAAGGCATTTGCAAACTGACGACCCAGGCCTCGACTGGCGCCACTCACAAATGCTTTTTTACCTTCAATGCTAAACATATTTTTAATATTTATTTGGTTAATGATTTAATTTATTTCGGAGTCTGGTCTAAGAATGACTTTGAGCATGTCTTCCTTCCCATCATAAAGGCGCTTAAACCATTCTGATCCTTCAGATAGTGGGGCTATAGCGGTGATCAGATTGCTTACTTTTATTGATTCGCTTGCAATCAATTCAAGTGATTCAGAGTATTCACATTCCGAGGCGCATGATCCATAAATGGTGAGTTCTCGTGTGACTACTGATTGTAGAGGAAAATCTGTTTTGTTTTGTATGTTCCCAATGATGCCAATGCTTCCACCCTTACGAACACTTTCAATGGCAAGATTAAGGGTAGGGGACATCCCGACTACTTCCATAGCTATATCGGCTCCGTTCTGTGTCAGTGCTTTTATTTCATTTAGAGCATTCTCATCACTGATGATTCCATGATCGGCTCCGACACTAATTGCAGTTTTAATTTTTTCAGGGTCAATGTCTACGGCAATTATTTTAGTAGCGCCTTTAATCCTTAGGGCCTGAATTACTAGTAAGCCAATCATTCCAGAGCCGATGACAACTGCAGTGTCGCCATCCTTGACTGGGGTTCGATTTACTCCGTGAAGGGCAATGGATACAGGTTCTACAAATGCTGCTTCTTCAAAAGATAAATTATCCGGAATCTTATAAAGGATTCTTTCTGGTACGGAGACATACTCTGCAAATGCGCCGTGCTGGCGATATTCGCCGGGAGATACACCTAGTACTTTCCGATCTTCACAAAGGTTCACTTTACCCGCATCGCAATATTTACATGAGCCACAGTAAATTGTTGAATCAAAGGTGACTCTGTCTCCTATGTTCCATCCTGTCACTTCTGAACCAATAGAAGAGATGGTTCCTGCTGCTTCATGACCCATTATTATTGGAGGAATTCTTCGACCCGTGCTTCCGTCCATTCCGTGAATGTCGCTCCCGCAAATCCCGCATGCATTTACACGAATAAGCACATCAGTGTTTCCATATTCAGGATCCGGGGCGTCCCCGTAACTTAGTTGGTTGTAGGCCTCTAGTGTCAGTGCTTTCATGAGAAATTAAATCTATAATCAACAAGTCCAGTAATAGCCATGCAAATATGCTGATTTTGTAATAGGATACTGATTTGAACTAGTGTTACTTTTTTAATATGGAAAAACGTGCATTTCTTTTTACTCTTTTTTGTTTTCTAATTCCTTTTTCATTTATAAGGGCTGAAGAAAACAGGCCGAATATCATTTTAGTCTTTTGTGATGATTTGGGCTATGGGGACATTGGTCCATTTGGTTCAAAGACACACGCGACACCCATGCTTGATCAAATGGCTAAAGAGGGCATGTGTCTCACGGACTTTTATTCTACATGCTCTGTTTGTACTCCTTCTCGCTCGAGTCTAATGACTGGTTGCTATCCTCGTCGGGTTAATATGCATGTGGATGAGAAGAATTTATGTGTGCTTTTTCCTGCAGCTCGCAAGGGTCTTAACCCTAATGAAATAACAATAGCCGAAATTCTTCAAAAAGAAGGGTACCGCACTATGTGTATTGGGAAGTGGCATCTTGGTGATCATCCTGATTTTATGCCCACTAACCAAGGCTTTGATTCATATTTTGGCATTCCATACAGCAATGATATGAATCGCAAGCAGGTGCCACTACCTCTAGTTCGCGACCTCACAGTAATTAGGGACAGTGTTCAGCGCGATGATACCATTACGGAGCAATACACTAAGGAAGCCGTTAAATTTATAAAGGATGCCAGTAAAAAACCATTCTTTCTTTATCTGCCGCATACGGCTGTACACTTACCTTTGGTGCCAGGGAAAAGGTTTAAAAACAGCAGTAAAGATGGAGCCTACGGTGATTGGGTTCAGGAAATAGATTGGTCAATGGGTGAACTGTTAAAGGCGCTAAAATCTGAAGGAATTGATGATGAGACTCTAATTTTGTTTACTTCTGACAATGGATCAGCAAGGGAAAAGCAGGGAAGTAATTTACCTTTGCGCGGCCGTAAGGGACGAACTGATGAAGGAGGCATGCGTGTTCCATGTGTGGTTCGTTGGCCTGGTAAAATACCTGCCGGGACTAGTAGTAATTTAATTACGAGCACCATAGATTTGTTACCAACATTTGCTGCCATTAGTGGAGGTAAAATACCTAATGACCGTATCATTGATGGTGTGAATATTTGGTCGGTTCTCAGCGGTAAGACAAAGATAAATATCCGCGAAGCATTCTTCTATTACCAGATGGACCAATTGCAGGCCGTTCGTTCAGGTGATTGGAAACTTTTTGTTGAAATGGATTCAAAGAAACGGAATTGGGGTAAACCTGAAGGAAGAAGTGAGTTAGCTCTTTACAACTTGGCTGAAGATATTCATGAAGACAATAACGTCGCTGATGATAATCCAAAAGTAGTTAAGAGCTTACAAGGTTGGGCTCGTGTAGCACGCAAAGATCTTGGTGACGTAGGACTGCAAGGTACAGGTCAGCGTAAAGCTGGATGGGTAGAAAAAGCTTCGCCTCGACTTCTGAAAAGTGATCCAGTAGCACGCGGAAACAAACAGTTAAAAAAATGAAGACTCTCATTGAGATGAACCAAGATTCGACAAGTTGATGCTAGGAGTTTTATTATTGATTTGCTGTTTTTATAGGGGAATTACTTCGATTTTTGTTTGAGATTATGACAAATATATACAGTTATGGCTTCTAATATACTAGATCCAGAACGCTATGATGGACGTATGCATTATAGGCGATGCGGTCAATGGGGCCTTAAATTGCCTGCGATAACACTCGGCTTTTGGCATACTTTTGGAGGAGATAATGTCACTGAATTGCAGCGTAACATAGTTTATACAGCTTTCGATCAAGGGATTACTCACTTTGATCTTGCTAATAATTATGGACCACCTTACGGGAGCGCAGAAGTAAATGCCGGTAAAATATTGAGCGATCTTCCCCGACATGAAATTGTTGTTTCAACTAAAGCTGGATATGATATGTGGCCAGGCCCATATGGGGAATGGGGTTCACGTAAGTATCTTTTAAATAGCTTAGATCAATCACTGGAAAGGCTTGGGATGCCATATGTCGATCTTTTTTATAGCCATCGTTTTGATTCTGATACACCGATGGAAGAAACTTTGGGAGCGCTTAATTCAGCAGTGGAACAAGGCAAAGCTCTTTACGCTGGGATTAGTAGTTATAGTTCTGATCAGACCATTAAAGCAGTTAGTATCTGTAAAGAAAATGGCTGGGCGCCAATCATTATACACCAACCGAACTATTCTATGTTTAATCGGTGGATCGAAAAAAGTTTACTAGATACTGCTCAGAATAATGGAATGGGAATCATTGCCTTTTGTCCACTGTACCAAGGTCTATTGACAGATAAGTATTTGGATGGAGTCCCAGAGTCTTCTAGGGCAGCAAATACACAAGGTTTGATTAGAGAAGAAGAATTAAATGAGTCGATTATTGATTGTTTGCGTAAATTAAACGGGGTAGCAAGAGACCGGGGCCAATCATTGGCGCAAATGGCGCTTTCATGGGTGCTCCGTGATGATCGAGTCACTTCGGCACTGATAGGAGCTAGCACGCCCGAGCAAATAATTGAGAATTGCAAGAGTGTACATGCTTGCGAATTTTCATCTGAAGAGATAGAAAAAATTGATAGCCTTTTATCTGGGATCAATTTGCCGCCGTCTTTATGGGCCAGTGAAGCTTAGTTGATTACTTTTTCGCAACGAGGACACAAATGATGCTCATGTTGACTCTCTAATAATCGCCAGCATCTGGGGCACTTCGGATGCGTGGACTTTGTGGTTATTGCTTTGGGTCCTCCATGATCTGTAATGATTTCAAGAGAGCTGAGCATGAAGAATTCATTCACATTTTCAGTGCTTCCAAGCAATTCCTCTGGAGTTGTTCTGTCTTCTGGTAAGAGGAGATCAACGGAAGCTTCATAATTGGATCTGATTACTTTTTCTTGTCTTAAAGGCTCAATGGATTGTTGTATCAAGTTCCTGTAATTTAGTAATTGATCTATTTTTTGAATGGCGTTACCCGGCACGTGTTCAGGGTCAGGTTCGGGGAACAAGGCACAATGAATGTCCCCAGGTGAATGTCCGGCATGTTCCCATGCTTCGTCGGCTGTATAGCAGAGGATGGGAGCTAGCAAATGACAAAGATTATCAAAAATTTTAGCCATGCATGTCTGGGTAGCCCGTCTCTTGTGAGCGTCAGGACGTTCACAGTACATTCTGTCCTTAGTGATGTCGATATAAATACTGCTCAAGTCGTTGGTGCAGAAACTGTTAAGAGCATTATATGCTTTCCTGAACTGGAATGTTTGATACCCGTTCGAGCATTCAAGAATGACTTGGTGCAAGCGCTCAAGAATCCATTGATCAATGAGTGACATTTTGTCATAAGGGACTGTGTTTTCACGGCTATCAAAATCGTAAAGATTGCCCAAAAGAATTCTCAGCGTATTACGAATTCTCCTGTATGTATCTGAAGTTTGCTTGAATAAACCTTCGCCGAAGGGCACTTCAGTCTCCCAGTCGACGCTAGCAACCCATAGGCGAAGTATATCTGCTCCAAATTTGGAAACAAAATGATCCGCTTCCATTGGTTTGACTTTTTTCTTTTTCTTTGTGTCTTTTGAATTGGCCTGATCTGATTTGGAAACTTTCTTTCCGGTATCCTGATCTACAACGAAACCGTGAGTGAGAACAGATTTATACGGAGCAGTTCCTCTTGTTATCATGCTTATCATTAAGGAACTTTGGAACCATCCTCTGTGCTGATCTGTTGCTTCAAGGTAAAGATCGGCGGGGGAACTAAGTTCCGGATGACGGTCGCATACGGCTAAATGGCTTGAACCTGAATCAATCCATACATCTAGAGTGTCTTTGCAACGGGACGTTCCTTCAGGAAGTTTCATTTTATTTGCCCACCAATCATCATCTTGCTCGAACCATAGGTTGGATCCTTCCTTCTCAAGGATTTCGGCAACTTGACGAGCGAGATCGCCGTCAATGATTGGATCCCCACCAATTTCATAAAAAACCGGCAAGGGAACTCCCCATGTGCGTTGACGGGAGATGCACCAGTCAGGTCTTGATTCGACTGTTCCGTATATCCTATTTCTATTCTTGCTAGGCAACCATTCTACAGTATCAATTTCTTCAAGTGCTTCTTTGCGGAATGCCTCTATGGCAATAAAGAATTGCGGGACTGCCCGAAATATAATAGGTGTCTTGGATCTCCAACAATGGGGATAGGAATGTTCGTATTCTTCTTTGCCCAGTAGGGCATTTTTGGAGTCGAGTATGTCTATTATTGTTTCGTTGGATTTTAGCACATGATTTCCTACGAGCTCAGGTATGCCTACTTCTTCGGTATAATTACCGAGGTCGTCGACGGGAGATAAGACGTCTAAGCCTGCTGCTTTTCCGGCGAGGTAGTCATCACTTCCGTGGCCGGGAGCAATATGGACGGCTCCAGTTCCAGTTTCGGTTGTGACGAAATTAGCAAATATTACTGGGGAATCTCGAGATATGAAAGGATGTTGGGTGATTGTATTAGAGAGTTGGCTGCCTTTTATCTCGCTGTGCTTTTCTGTCAGGGTGAAGCCTGTAGCCGATGAGAATTTTTCAATTAGTTCTTTTGCAATGGTCAGTCGCTCCGTGACGCCTTCTTCATTTTTGAATTCGCCATCAACATAAATCAATTGTTCATGGAGGGCGATTGCCATGTTTGCAGGTAGAGTCCATGGCGTAGTGGTCCAAATGACTAGTGAAGATTCATTTGCAAGATGTCCAGACTTAATAGTAAATTTAACATAAATAGAAGTATCGGTGACGTCCTTGTATTCGACTTCTGCTTCCGCCAAGGCTGTCTGAGCTCCAAAGCTCCATTGGACTGGTTTTTTGCTGGCGTATACTAAGTTCTTATCGATAAATTTTGCGAATGCTCTGATGACGTCTGACTCGTAAGAAGGGTCAAGTGTGAGATAAGGATTTTCCCAATCACCTAGAACACCTAAACGACGGAAAGAGTTTCTTTGTATGTCTATAAAATTTCGTGCAAAAGAATCACATCTCCGTCTGATTTCCGCAGGTTCTAAGCCTTGTGTTTTCTCTACTACTTTGTATTCGATCGGTAATCCATGACAGTCCCAACCAGGAACATAAGGTGTTTCCATCCCAAAC
>JABSSR010000485.1 GCA_013213965.1 Verrucomicrobiales bacterium
AAAAATACGGTCGTTTTGACAACATTCATAAAAGAGAGTCCTTCATTTTCAAGGATGGCTTTAAGGTTCGCCATTACTTGGTTGGTTTGATCTTCGATCAGATCGACTACAAGTGAACCTGTTGATGGATCTATGGGGATTTGGCCGGAAGTTATCAGTAGGTTCCCAGTCCTAACGGCGTGGGAGTATGGTCCTATTGCTTCGGGGGCATTTTGTGCTGTGATTCTTTGCATTGTAGGTTCTTTAGGTGATATGAAATTGATTAATCCTTAAGCGCATCATTTAGACCTTTACGCATTTCATTTATAGGGGCTTCACGATTAAACCAGGTCTCAAATGAGATGGCACCTTGATGAAGGAGCATGGAAATTCCATTAGCGGAGCGGGCTCCAGTTGAGATGGCATTTCTTATTAGTTTTGTTTTTCTAGGGCTATATACCATATCGTATATGAGATGATGTGGTTGTAATAAGCCGGCAGGAATAAGTTCAGGGTCAGAGTTCTTCATGCCGAGGGAACTTGCATTAATGATAAGGTCGATGTCTCCAAGTTCCTCTTCGAGTTCAAGCTTGGACCATCCCGTCATCTTTAATCGAGATGGTGAAGAATGAATGTGTTTTTCCTTCAGATCTTTCGCGACTTCATTATACACGGGTTTGACCTTTTCTTCTGTTCTGTTAACTAAGACTAACCGCTCCACTTCTTCAATTGCGCATTGAATGGCAACTGCGCGACCGGCACCTCCTCCTGCTCCGAGTATCATTACCCGCAAATCACTAAGGTCGATTGAAAATTCTTCCCGTATTGCACGGACCAGACCGGGCCCATCACTATTACTCCCTAAGGATTTTCCATCCTCGAAGCGGACCGTGTTCACGGCCCCCATTCTGCGGGCTGACTCGTCAACGCTGTCACAGGCGGTAATGGCTGCAAATTTTAAAGGAACAGTGCAGTTTGTTCCATAGAATCCGTTATCCCTTATTAGATTCAAAGCTTCTGGAAATTCTTTTTCGGACACTTTGATTTTTACGTATTGAGACTTAATGCCACAGAAATCTAATGCTGGGTTATGAAGTTGTGGGGACAGTGAGTGTTCTACAGGATTTCCGAAAACAGATAGTAATGCCGGGACATCAAATTGATCATTGATGGTTGACCAGTTTTTGAGATCGCTAACGGTAAATGTTTTCTCTGAATTGTTCATCGAATTAAATATTAGTATAGATTTTATCGAGCCTTTCCTTGATCCTTGCAATCGTCGCGACTCTTCCAA
This sequence comes from Verrucomicrobiales bacterium, assembly GCA_013213965.1. Lineage (GTDB taxonomy): Bacteria > Verrucomicrobiota > Verrucomicrobiia > Verrucomicrobiales > DEV007 > EC70. Next base: position 1,274 of record JABSSR010000485.1, read on the forward strand.
TCGTTTCTAGCGTTGGCATCAGGTCAGTGCCTTGTCCAACCCCAGTAGAGCAAACACGTAAAGGAAACATCAAAGCTCCAATTTTGATTTGTTTGCTGTCCGCGTAATCTTTGACTGCATTTTTTATATTTTCAGCGGTCCAAGGGTCAAGAGATTCAAGGACATTGTTTAATTCCTTAATTCTTACACCAGTTTCTGGATCAGTTGAAATTCTTAAAGATGCATCATGATCTGTGGGGTGGTTGTCATTTAGAATTGGCTCGAGTATTTCTTCTATTTCTGAAAGGTGCTGGACTCTGGGTTGGGTCAAGGAGATCACCTTTTCTGATGCGTTGCTCGAGAAGGGGAGAGCTTTTTCAAGATATTCCTCTTCAGTTAGATTGCTGACATATTGCCCGTTAAGCCATTTACATTTATCTAAATCAAAACGTGAATTGCTTTTGTTTAAGTGGTCAAAGTCGAACAGTTCAATTATTTCATCCGTAGTCAATTTTTCTCTATCGTCTTTTGGAGACCAGCCAAGCAATGCAATATAATTTGTTACTGCTTCTGCTAAGAACCCTTCATTTTTGTACCAGTCGATTCCTGCTCCGGCATCTCTTTTGCTCATCTTGGAACCATCTTCATTCAATATTAGAGGAATATGTGCAAAGATTGGAGCGGGGCACTTTAGGGCGTTAAACAAAGCGACATGCTTTGGAGTATTAGATAGATGATCTTCTCCTCTTAATACATGAGAGATGTTCATTTCAATATCATCAATGACATTGACGAAATGAAACAAAAAGGTTCCATCAGGTCTCCGGATTATGAAATCCGGATTTGTTTCAATTTCTATTCCCTTTTCTTTATCCCAGGCACGATTGCCCGTGGTACTTAAATTAATAGTTTGAAGTCCGCAAATTTCATCATGAAACTCAATGTCGGAACTTGGCACCTTGAATCGGATCGTGCCATTGTCTTCATATACTAGATCAGATTTTTCTAATTTTTTAAGGTATTCTTCATAAATTCTTTGGCGTTGGCTTTGATAGAAGGGTCCGTTGCCACCTTCTTTTCCTGGGCCTTCGTCCCAGTCCAGATTGAGCCATTTCAAGCCATTTAATATCTCTTCACATGATGCATCCGTGTTGCGTTCATGGTCAGTGTCCTCTATCCGAAGAATGAATTCTCCATCATTGTGCTTAGCGTAAAGCCAATTAAATAATGCAGTACGAGCCCCTCCCACATGAAGATATCCTGTAGGAGAAGGCGCAAATCTTGTTCTTACTTTAGAGGATTCCATTGTTGGTTTGTATCATGATGCTATCAGCATTGGTTCAGGTCAAAAGGAACTGTTTGAATAAACATAAGTTTTCTTCTTTTGAGTCTTACTCAGGCAGAGTTATGGTATGAGTCATGTTCAAGTTAAAGTTGCACTGGCAGATTTTAATAGCTCTTCTTTTTGGCGTTATTGCAGGGACCCTCATTCAACGTGAGTTTGGTTTGGATGCAAAGGAGACAGTCTATGTTGGCATACTAAAATTTCTTGGCAATACCGTTTTTATAGGGCTTTTGAAGATGGTGATCGTACCTCTCATATTCTCTTCTATTGTGGCAGGAATTGCAGGGAGGAAGAAATCGCGAGGTTTTGGACGTCTGGGAATGAAGACATTGGGATATTATATGCTGACTAGTTCTGTGGCTATTCTAATTGGTCTTTCGATAGTTAATCTGATGAAGCCTGGTCTCGTTGATGGCCAACCAAATCCTGAACTGGTGAAGTTCATGAGTGAGAATAGTGCAGAATTTGAGAAGAAAGGAGAATTGGTCGGTAAAGATGCGACAGGCCTTCAGGACAAGCCGCATCCTCTGGGAGTCGTGGGGTCTTTAATTGAGAGAATGATTCCTGAAAATGTATTTCAATCAGCTTCAGATAATGGGTCCATGTTGTCTCTCATATTCATTAGTCTAATTACAGCGTTTGGCCTCTTGTCTTTGCAAGGACAAGCTGTAGAGACTGTTACCGATCTGATCATAGGAGTAAATGAGCTTATGATTAAAATAACAGGATGGATCATGAAACTGGCGCCTTTGGGAGTCTTTGGTCTGATGGGTTGGACCATTTCCCAGACAGGGCCGTCCTTTTTATTTTCTATGAGTAAGTATATGTTCTCGGTAATTTTAGCGTTAGGAATACACTTTTTTATTGTCCTTCCTCTGATGCTTTTTTTATTGGCAAAAGTGAACCCTATAAATCATTTCTCTGCAATGAAAGAGGCTTTGCTTACTTCTTTTTCAACAGCATCTTCTTCTGCCACTCTTCCTGTGACGTTAAAGTGCCTTCAGCAGAATGCTGGAGTCTCAAAGCGCGTCTCCAGTTTTGTTCTTCCTTTGGGTGCTACTGTCAATATGGATGGTACTGCCTTGTACGAATGTGTTGCAGTCTTGTTCATAGCTCAGGTAATGGGGATTACATTGGATTTTTCTGCTCAATTATCGATTGTTATCCTGGCTCTCCTTACAAGTATAGGGGTCGCAGGAGTTCCCTCGGCCAGTTTAGTGGCTATTGTTATTATTCTGCAGAATGTAGTAGTTGCTGATGCAAAATTGGAGGGGGCGTTTGCGGCGATCGGAGCCATTTATGCAGTGGATAGAATTCTGGACATGTGCAGGACAAGCGTGAACGTTTTCAGTGATTCCTGTGGAGCTGTGATTGTCGCTAGAAGCGAAGGGGAGAATTTACTGTTGGGAGGTCCGGAACGGAATTGATTCGATCTTTAAAATCGGAAAAATAAATCTGCTGTTTCACTTGTTTTTTCTGACAAGCTCTCTATTGAGATTTCTCTTAGGTCTGCGATAAATTGAGCAGTAGTCATTGCATGGAAAGGTTCACAACGCTCGCCTCTGAATGGCACTGGAGCAAGATAAGGAGAGTCCGTCTCGATCATGAAGGAATTGACTGGGCAAACTTTAGCGCATTGTTGAATTTCAGATGCATTCTTAAAGGTTACTATGCCAGTGAAGGAGATCAGATGACCTTGTTCGATGAGAGGTTTTGCTGATTCCCATGAAGAGCTGAAGCAGTGGAAGACGGCTCTTATTTTTCCATGGAATGGGGAGATTATTTTGTTTATTTCTTTCCAGCATTCATCGCCTCTGTCTCTGTGGTGAATTACAACATTTAGACCAAGCTCGGCTGCCAGTTCTAGTTGGGAATGGAAAAATTCACCTTGAAGATCTTTATAGGATTTATCTGTCCAGCCTGAAGGAGCTGGATGGAAGTAATCCAATCCAATTTCTCCAATAGCGGCAACAGATTCTTTTCTGGCCATATGTCTGATCTCTTCAATCCAGTTGTCATTTCTAATTTCCGTAACGGAGCAGGGATGAATTCCTATTGTTGCGGATACGCAGTTATTATTATTGGCAATTTGTATACATTTTGATGAATCTTCAAGATCCGTAGAAATTGCCACCATTCTTGATACTTTTGCAGTGATTGCCCGTTCGATAACGTTATCCAAATCAGAAGAAAACTGTCCAGAGGCAAGATGACAATGTGAGTCAGTAAGCATCGTGGCTTTTGCAATTAAGACTAATTGTTTACCACTTCAATAAGTAGCTGGCCCATGTGAGCCCTGCACCGAATGCAACTAGTAGGACCGTGTCTCCTTCTTTAATTGATTTCGTTTTATTGGCTTCATCCAAAGCAATTGCAATGGCTGCGGCTGAGGTGTTTCCGTATTTTGTTAAGTTGATAAAGGTCTTTTCGTTTGGAATGCCCATCCGATCTGTAATGGCTTCGATTATTCTAAGATTGGCCTGATGAGGGATTAACATGTCAACATCATCAGAACTTAATCCATATTTTTGCAGAGCATCTTCAGCGGCGTTTCGCATTGCATTAACTGCATATTTGTATACTTCACGCCCCTGCATGCGAATTGTATTAAGTTTCTGATCTGCGTTGTCTGGAGTTATGGGGTATGCTGATCCGCCTCCAGGGACATGCAGGATATCTGCTTGTCTTCCATCGCTCCCTAGTGAGGAAGAAAGAAGTTTCCGTCCCTTATCATTATTTTCGTGAATTGCAAGGACGGCTGCGCCTGCGCCATCGCCAAAGAGAACACATGTGTTTCTATCTTCCCAATCGACCATGCTGCTGAGTTTTTCAGCGCCTATAATTAAAGCATTTTTCCGTTGTCCGCTGCTGATAAGGGTTTCTGCTATTTGCATAGCATAAAGGAAACCTGAGCATGCAGCTGAAACGTCAAAACATAAAGCGTTTGTAGCTTCAATATTATTTTGTACGTAACATGCCGTTGCTGGAAAGAATGCATCAGGGGATATGGTGGCAACAATGATGAGGTCTAGTTCTTCGCCACTAACATTGGCATCCAGCATAGCAGCTTTT
>JABSSR010000486.1 GCA_013213965.1 Verrucomicrobiales bacterium
GCCGGGTGCTGTGATCCAGTCAGCCAGTTCAGCTCTTCGCGTTTCTTTTTTTTGTTTTGCGCTGTCTCTGCCGGCTGAGTAAGGGAAAGAAGGCGCAGATACTTCCTTCGTCCTGTCGTGGATGACTTCACCTTCTTTTTTATCAGAAATAAGTTCGTAAAGAGGCTTGGCGCCTTCGACTGCAGTGCCCCCGATATTGTTCTTGCCCGATGCCGGGTCTCTTTTCAGATCGACCTGCGCAAAGTATGCTGCTAACTCGTAATACTGGTCCTGGGTCCATCTCTCGAAGGGATGATCGTGGCACTTATTACAATTGAACCGGGTCGCTAGGAAAAGGTGTGTGGTGTTTTCCATCATAGAGACGGGCTCCCGCAGGATTTTAAAATATGAAGCTGCAGGGTTCGTTTTGTTCGAACCTGTGGCGGTGATGATCTCGCGAACAAATTGGTCGTAAGGCTTATTGTTTTGCACCTGCATCCTGATCCACTGACGGAGTCCTTTTGCCCCTTCCTGCCCGAGAAACTTTCGGTTCACCTGCAGTAGGTCGGCCCACTTGTTGGTCCAATGGTCAGTGTATTCTTCTGATCCGATCAGGCGATCAATGAGAGCGTCCCGTTTCTGTTTCTGATTTGTTTTATCAGAGACAAAGTCCTGTATGACCTGGGCCGAAGGAGGTAGTCCGGTAATGTCGAGGTATGCTCTTCTCACAAATTCATAATCATCACATAGGCCAGAAGGCAGTATCTTCATGCGCTCCCATTTAGATGCGACCAGTTCATCGATTTTGTTATTTGCAGAAGGTTGTTGCCAAACGAAGTCACTCCTATCTCCCATGACTGTGACTGTAGTAGCGGTATAATTGCCCTCGTAACGGATCAGTATCGGGGCCTCACCTCTACGGATAGTATTGATCAGCGAATGACTTTCTTTTTCTGGTTCGGCCACTTCGGTGTTACCGCTTTGCACGAAGGCTTCCCTAGTAACATCTCGCTTGATTCCGTCACTATAAGTAGCGACGACCCTGATTTGTTGTTTTTGTCCAATTTTTTGAACTACCGGATTTTCGGGGAATACCTCGATCCCTTTAACTTTAGGGGTCGAAAGATTGAGCTTGGCTCCACCCGAGATCCAATTTTTTACAATATTGTAATAGTTTGAATTAATTTTAGTGACTTGGCCGCCTTCGTGAGGAACGGCTCCCGTTGCTTTCAGAAGTAATAGGCTTGAGTCTGGAGCAGCAACATTGACGCGTCTCCCGCTCAGATCATCAGTGAAGGCACGAATATCATAGATTGGATCATATCCTCTCAATGAGAGTTTGAATCCATTTTTTCCAGTTCTTGAACCGTGACATGTGCCTCCGTTACAGCCCATCCTGGAGATGACGGGCATAATGTCTCTCACGTAGTCTGGTTTAAATTCATTTGCCTGACCCTCAACTTTGACTGAGAGACTGACCGTTTTTCCTTGGAGTTCGAAATTGATTATGGAATTTCCATTCTTTACAGGCTCAACAAAAGCTGACTCACTTATTTTTGCGGAATCTCCTTCGATAGTGACTTTCGCTAACCGTGTTGCATCAATACTGTCACCGCTCATTAGTTTCGCAGTGGCAATGATCTGAGCGTTGGCAAAAGGGGAACCAAGTTGAATCTCTGACGGGTTCAATGAGAGTGATTCAATTTCTGGTAAATTTTCCTCGGCATTTAGTCCGCAGGTTAAAATGAACGAGATAATTGTTCCCGTGCATATTAGGTTGTTCAGTGCTGTCATAAATTAGAGTATTGTGTGAATTTTAAAGTTCAGGACCTGGGGGGCCTGCATATAATTTTTCTAGCGAGTTATTGGTACAGGGACAAATTCAGTGATTTTCTTTCCGTTCGTGGTATCGAAAATTCGCACATACCCATCAGATCCGGCAGCAGCGATTTGGGTTCCTGCAGGATTAAATTTCAATGAGTAGATTCCTGAAGGGATTGAGTCAATGGTTGCAATGTTTTTGATACCGTTCTTGAAATAGTCATTGAGTTTATTGCGTTCGCCATCGTTGCGGTTCTGGACAGGCTTTTTAATGATCCCATCAATGTCTCCCGGCACCTTGTAATTGGGATCTATTCCATAAATGTGAAGGTACCCGTTACCGTCCAAGCTGCTCCCTGCGGCAATAAGTTTTCCGTCCTTGCTCCAGTCCACTGCGAATATCCGCCCCTTCAGTGGAGGAAGGTTCCATAGTTTGTTCGAATCATCTCCGATCTCGCGTTTTTTCACGCGCTGGGTCCGATAAATTTTTGGAACTCCGTCAGCTCCTCCAAATAATATTTCATCTCTGGAAGGGTGCCTTGTCACTGATAAGATCCCGCCTTTGAGGGCCTTCGGAGTAATTGAAGTAATGTTGTCTATGAATCTTTGTTCGTCGACTTTGGTCAGTTTGGCTGACATGTCTCTTCCAACTGATACAAGATAATCACTCTTCATAGAAAATACGGTGTCTATGACCCAGTTGTTATGGCTTCCCATGAACAGTACCTGCTTGCCGCTCTTCGCATCGATTGCCCTGACCGTAGTGTCGGAGCATCCGAACGCGATGAGTTTCCCGTCCGGTGACCAGCTCCCACCATAAACAGTGTCATAAGTTACAGGAACCGATAAGCTCAGCTTCCGTGTCGCAACGTCCCAAACTTGCACTTCGCCCATCCTCGCAGGTAATCCTCCTGTCACGGCAATCTTTTTACCGTCAGGTGAAAATGATATTGACTCGATCCTCTCAGATAAACCTACTAGCCTCGATTCCATTGCGGAACCGTCAGACTTATGAATTAGCACTTCATGAAATCCTGAAACAGCTAACAATGAACCGTCCGGAGAAAAGTCCAAGGCACTGACCACTGGTGGCTGAATGTATTCTGGTGGTTTTTCTGCCGTGTATCTTTGTTTGGCTCCTTCAGGGGTATCGTCCTTGGCCCCTTCTAAGATCCATTTTTTAATTAATTCGATTTCTGTTTCGTGCAAGGGGTCAGCTTTCTGTGGCATCTCAGCTTCACCGTCCTCTGGAGTAATCATTTCAACGACAAAACTCTTTTCAAGATTGTTAGGAACTATGGCCGGATCACCGCTGTCACCTCCCGCGATGAGTTTATCAAACTCGGTCATGATGTACTTTCCTTTTGCCTTGGAAGGCTGATGGCATCCTTGGCAGTTGGCCTGAAGGATTGGTCTGATATCTTTGTAATAGCTGATCTCTTTATTTGCCGGTTCTTCTTCTTTACCTTTTGCTAATTGGGTAAAAATTAGCAGACTCAGCAATAGAAAATTTTTACGAGTAAAAAGAAGTGAATTCATTTTTGTTACTTTAAGAGATTTAGTTTCTCGATTCAAGCTACAGAGGCACACGTTTTTGACGGTGTTCCAAAAAAGGATGCATTATAACAGATATGAATATTATGGCTGTTCCGCAATAGAATAAAGGCCCAAATAGGTGATGTTCACTAAAAAATAAAGCTGCAAAAAGCATCCCATACACCGGTTCCAGATTATAAGCGAGGTGAATAGTGAAGACACTGAGGCGTTTTAGCAGTTCTATGTATTGGGCATAAGCATATACGGTGCAGAAACAAACCAATAAAAGCATCCACCCAATGTCCTGATACGAGGGCATGAGATTAGGCATGCTCTTTTTCCATAGGGCGGTCATCAGGATCCCTGCTCCGGCGATCAAAGTGGCTCCGATCATCTGGTAAAGAGCAATGGTATAATGATTATATTTTTTGGTGAATCGACTGTTTAGAATTGAAAATAGAGTACCGATTCCGGCGGAGAAAATTGCGATTAGAAGACCGCCCAGATAATTAAATTCACTTCCTATGATCAATGCTATTGCCGCAATCATGATTCCCCCGAGTCCGAATTCGTATGCCCGGAACGGGCGTTCTTTTACTAACGCAGGTTCTAGGATTGCCGTCCACAGCGAAGTAGTTGCCATTCCAATCATGCAGACTGAGACGTTGGCAATTTTAACCGCCAAAAAAAATAGGATCCAATGGGCCCCGAGCAAGAGTCCATTCGCCAACATTTGTATCTGACCCTTTTTTGAATCTGCCCCTGGTGCCTTAATCAGTTTGATTAGTATTGCCAGAATGATCCCGGAGAGTCCGACCCGGTAAAAAACGAGGACCGGACTTTCCAATTCAATTAAACCGCCAAGGATTGCGGTAAAGCCCCAGAGGATGACGACAAAATGAAGTTTTGCGTAATCACGGCTCACTGTGTTTTATCGGTAATTATTAATCATACAAAAGCCGCAGACGATCATTGCCTGCGGCTTTTTGATTGGAGAACTATTTAACTGATGATTTATGACCAACCATGCGAGTCGCGAACTTGAATCATAGTGTCGAGGATGGTATTCCACGTGTTCACCTGTTCAAGCATCGCGTTAGGGAACATGCAGCCGTCCCAGCAAATATGCTTGATGCCTCTTTCCTGGGCATCCTTGAGCCAGTACCCAGACGCTTTAACGATATCAAGTTTACCGTTCGGATCATCTGCTGGGCAATGCTTCCCTGTCTTATCATGGGTGCCGGCACCATGCACGGTGCCATCGTTCTGAGCGACGTGGAAATCTATTGTCCATGGGCGGAGCTTGTCTGTCATTGTTTCGTAGGCGGTCCAGAACTCTTCGTCACTATAGTTCTCACTGACTAGCGCATGTTCAGGAGCATTATAACCTAGCAGGTATAAATAAGTGTGTGCTAGATCGGCTTGAAATCCCAGAGAGTCAGGCATCCCAACACCTTCGAGTATGTCCAGCATATCTTTCCAGCTATGCATTCCTGCCCAGCAAATTTCACCTTCGGCGGCGAGTCTTTCACCACTGTCGGCGGCAATCTTTGCAGCTTCCTGGAACGTTTCAATGATTGTCGCAGTGTTGGCAGAAGGATTTTCCGCCCATTTCTCGACACCGAACTCAGCGGAATCGATACGTATGACTCCATGTTTACGGACCCCGTGCTCATTGAAAACGCCTGCGATTCTGCAAGCCATTCTAACGGCATCAAGGAACTTGGCACGTTGCTCAGCGTCTCCCATGGCGGAATCTCCGACGGTCCCGGGCCATATGGGGGCCACGAGCGAACCCACATCAAAACCTTTGCTCTGGATTGAGTCGGCGATTGTCTTGAGATCATCGTCGCTGGCGTCAGGGTCCGTGTGTGGTAAGAAAAGGAAATAGTCAATGCCATCAAATTTGGTTCCATTGACTTCTGCGGCTGCCGTTAATTCAAGCATGCGCTCGAGACTGATTGGTGGTTCTTGTCCCTCATCGTCACCTTTACCGACGAGTCCGGGCCACATTGCGTTATGAAGTTTTGGTTTTGGGTTGCTCATAGTTTATTTGAAATTGTTTATTAACTTAATATCTAATTTTTATTGAAGTAGGTGTTAAGAGCAAGCGTCTAATCAGAATGACACAAATTATTTCTTTATCTCAGATTTCGATTGCCTTCTCTAGGTTGGTTAATAATAGAGATAGAATCTTTCCGTTAGTGATTTTATTACCCTCTGATGTGACAACATAAATAGTGTCAATCGCAGCGCCTCGCGTCGTTGTGATGCGGGCGTGGGTCACTTCAAGTTCAATTTCCGCGATCGAGGAGAGTATCCTGTGAAGTAATCCGATCCGATCCAGTGCCTGAATTTCAATGAGGGTGTGATTTTCGTCGGCCTGATTGTTTATGTAAACTCTTTGCGGGAACTGGTTGGCAAGTTCGTGCCAGTCGAGGAGATCTTTGTCCGCTTCCTTGATAAGATCATCATACGAGAAATCTTTCTCGGTTAGGCCGGAAACTAGAAGCTTCTCAATATTTTTTTTCTTATTTGATGAGGTGATCGGTTCGAACTTTGTGGAGCATACACGAAATATGTCAAACACGACGCCGTCACCTCTGGCAAAGAATTCAGCGGAAATGATGTTAACTTTTTGGGCAGCCAATGCACCGGTCAGGCAAGATGCTAACTTATGCTGATCCTGCCAGATCACACTGAACTCACTGCATCCTTGTTGCGCGATCTCGCGCCAATGCAGGATCGGTCTCTGAACGCTCTCAGTACTTGCCCAGTCCTTAAAGTAGTCGACTAAGAGCTTTACGTGACGTGCTATGTGTGAAGCTTCATTGCGCAGAAAGTAGCGAGCAGGCATTTCAACAAAATGATCCATTGCCGTGCTCTTATGGCTTTGAGGGAGTTGCTCGATGACTCTTTGAAGTAATTCATCTTTTGCCTCTTTGCGTTTCTTGGAGAAAGCTTTCGCGTCCTCAAGGTACTCGCGCGTTTCAAGGAATAAAAAGCGGAGAGGGGCTTCCTTGGTATCGGTCCATGACCTTAGGTCAGTTCCTCGAGAATCGGCATAGGTAAGCAACATCAGATAATTAAGCCAACGCTTGGACCCGACTATCTGAGCGAACTTCACGATCGTGCTGGGGTCATTAATGTTTTTAGTGTTTGCGGTTCTCCAGAGTTCAAGGTGGGAATTTACGAGGAACAAAAGGAGCTGACGTCTTTTGGTTTTGAGAGAGAAGCGGCGGGCCACGTTCTGGGCAAGGGTCGCGCTCGCGTCTTCATGTTTTGAAGTGTTCATTGCCCTTCCCGCGTCATGGAGAAGGACTGCCAGATAAAGTACGAACGGGTCCTCGATTTCATGATAAATTTCCCTGTAGAGACTCTTGCGCTGGTCCTCACTCTCAAGTATCAACTTGTCCAGTTCTTCGGTGACTCTGAGGGTATGCTCATCGGCTGAATACCTGTGAAAGAACTCATGTTGTACCAGATTAGTGAGGGCGCCAAATTCCGGTAAATATCTTCCTAGGATTCCTGAACTATGCATTTCACGGAGAGCGGTGCTCACATCACCTTTACGGGAAAGTATCGCCTCGAAAGTGTCCCGGTTAGCGTCATTGTATCTGAATGACCTATTAATGAGTTTCCAGTTACGCTTAATGAGTACAGAGAGTTCCGGGGCCAAACGTAAATGGCGGACCTGAGCATGTTGGAAAATGCGTATTAAGCGGTCAGGATCTTCCTGAAATACTTTACTCGATTTAGGATATATCCGATTGTTTTTTGCCACAAAGCCATCAAAGTGTTCGACTTTGAATTTTCTCCTGGCCAAGAAACCGATGATCGGTTTCTTGCTTTCTGACTCTCTCTGCTGAAGATAGAATCGGTCTCCAATTTCTTTTGCCTGCAGGAAAAGATTATTACTGTGGGTGTAATAATCTCTCATGAAAGCTTCAATCTTGCGGAGGATTCCCCGCTGCTTGTAGCCTAGGTTCTTTGCTACTTCTCCCTGCAGTTGGAGCGTGAGTATGTCGGTTGATCTTTTTTGGATATAGTGCATCTCGTTGCGTACTCTGAGCAAGAACTCGTACGCGTTTCGGATTTGTCTGTAAGCTCCTGTTGAGAGCATCTTTGCCTCAACGAGATCCTTGATGTTTGTGCTCTTTCGCCTCACATAATTGATCCAAATGAGGTTGTGATAGTCCCTCAGGCCTCCGCATCCCTCTTTAATATGCGGTTCTTGGAGGAAGGGAGTCCCGCTCCACTTAATGTGCCTTAGTCTGATATCCTCTAACCGTACTTTCAGGTAATCTACACCGTGACCCCTGATGCAGTTCTTATAAAAATCATTGAGCATCGACTGGTAAAGAGATTCGTTGCCGAACAGCACCCGTGATTCAATTATGGAGGACTTGGTCCTATTGTCAGAATTTGCTTCGATGATTGTTTCTTTGATGGACCGGACCGCGTGCCCGACTTTGAAACCACAGTCGTAGAGCATGTAGAGGACGCTCTCTATCATTTCAGCGGCCTCTCTTGGCAGGCCCTTAGCACCTTTGGGGTGCAAGAAGAGGAGATCCACATCGCTGCAAGGGTTGAGATTTCCTCGCCCGAACCCGCCTATTGCTGCGAGTGTAACTTCTGGTGATTTTCCTTCAGATGAATCTGTAGCATCCATGTAAAGATGCTTTAGAAGAATCCCGATCAGATCGGCTCTTCTTTTGGTGACACGTACGCCTGAGCCTCCACTACGGTGATACAATAAAATCCTATGCTCCTCAGTTTTAAGAAATCTTCGGTAAAGTTCGAGTTTTTCCTTGCGATTGAGCTTGGCGGTTTTCTTGCGGTCTAGCCTTTTCTTGGCATGAGCGCTGAGACTCTGGAGCTGAGCGTTGCTCATTCTATCCGGTTTCCGGTTCTTCTTTTTTTAATGTGAAAAGATCATCTTTTGGTTCTGAACCAATGAGAGCAGTGATGTTTTTGCGGTTAGCGGCCAGATGATGAAGGGCGTGGAAGCAATCTTCCGGAGCTGCTCCGATTTCCCGTGAGAGTTTCTCTGGATTAATGTTTTCTTCGACATGAGCTGTAAGATGATTTTCGATTTTTGATAAAATTTCCAAGAACTGCGTTGCCGCCTTTTTGCCGGCCTCAACTCCTGGCTGGTGGTAAGCATTAATGTTAATGAGGGCTGCGTAGTATGAGACGGCTCTCTCATAGAGAGCGATGAGACTTCCCAGATGGAAGGCGTCGAGACGAGGGATTGAAATTGTCATTGAGTCTCGGCCAGCTTCGAATAGTGCGCTCCTGGTTCCTCTCAGGAACCCTTCAAGATAGTCCCCGGTCGTGAATCCCGGATCAACTTCAATACTTTCTTTGGTCCTTGTCTCGCGGACTTCGATGAATGTCGTAAAAAAGTTATCCAGACCATCTCGTAATTGCTGAACGTATGCGTGCTGGTCAGTGGACCCTTTGTTGCCGTAAACGGTCAGTCCCTGATGGACTATTTTATTCTCACGGTCATGCTCTTTGCCCAGTGATTCCATGACTAATTGTTGTAGGTACTTGGAGAGTAAACCGAGCCGGTCCTTATAGGGCAAGATGACCATTGCTTTTTCCCCCGTACCGTTCCCGGCTACATGCCACGCGAGCGCCATCAAAAGGGAAGCGTTATTGTTAATTTCTGGTGGACGCGTTTTTGCATCAACGGCGGCTGCTCCTTCCAGGAACTCATCGATATCAATTCCCATCAGTGCCATAGGCAATAAGCCGACAACACTGGTGATGGATGTTCGTCCACCTACCCAGTCTTCCATCGGAAAGATCCCTATCCATTCGTTTTTCTTGGCATAATTATCTAGTTTACTTTCTTCTCCCGTAACCGCAATTGCATGGCCTCCGAAGTCCAGTCCTGCTTTTTCGTACGCGGCCTGAGCTTCCAGCATGCCGTTCCTAGTTTCTTTCGTGCCTCCTGATTTCGAGATGACCAGGCTCAGAGTTGAGTCGAGGTTTTCGCCTAGTCCGTTCAGGACACGGTCAATTCCGTCCGGGTCCGTGTTGTCAAAGAAATGGATGCTCATTGGTGCGTCATGACCGGTAAGAGCATCGATCGCTAATTGAGGGCCTAGAGCACTACCGCCTATGCCTATGACTAGTAGGTGACGGAATTTTCCTTTGTTCGGAGCAAGTATTTCTCCCTTATGAATTCCAGAAGAAAAAGCTTTAACTTCAGCAATTTTTCTTCTGATCGGTGTGCCAAGACCCTCTGGCGCAAGGTCAGGATTTCTTAACCAGTAATGACCGACGCACCGGCCCCCCTTATCCTTATCTTCGTCAGTGTTTACTTTTTCTCCTAATTCGATATTACTCACTTCATGCAGTGCGCGTTCTATGGATTCTTTCTCAGTATTTATGATGTCCTTAGGCATCCTCATCTGACTGAGGTCAATCCATAGATCAGGTTCAGAATAGCGGAGCAGTTGGTCCGAGAATTCCTGCCAGTTGGTTTCTTTTAACATGATTAGAGCTATTAGATAAGAGCTTTTATAATTTTAGACTAAGGAAAAAAATTAACTATTAATAAACGAGATTAATTAAAGCATTTCATCGAGGATTTTGCCATTTTTGAAGTGAGAAATATCTCCCCATGTCCTGAGCCTCCAGCCGCTCTCAGAGTGAAACTCAAAAACATTTACGGCAGTGTTCGGAATACTGAAGCGGCGCTTATCATTGAGGCTAATGTTCAGGCAGAAACGTAGCGCCATTGACACGAATCCTCCATGAGTAACGCAAAGGATCTGTTCATTGTCATGCCGCAAAGCAATTTCTTTTAAGCTGCTTTCTGCTCGGGTAAGAAAGTCCCTCCAGCTCTCACCTCCTTCAGGCTTATAATCCGGATCACCTGTTACGTGTCGCTTGTGATCTTCTGGCATCCGATCGGCAAGTTCTGGGTAGGTCAGTCCTTCAATATTACCTAAGGACCTTTCACGTAGAGAGGGTTCTTCTTGGATTATTTTTTCTTGTCCTATCGGGGCACAAATTTGTTCCGCTGTTCTTAGGGCCCTTCCTAAGTCTGAGGAATAGATGGCATCGAAAGAAATTTCAGACTTGAGAAACCTATTTCCAAGACCCTCTGCTTGCTTTTCACCTTTCGCAGTCAGTTTACTGTCCATATGGCCCTGATGGATTCCTTTGAGGTTCCATTCTGTCTCGCCGTGACGTATGATGTAGACTATGGTCATACGATAGCGATATTCGGTGGTCAATGAGCTTCGGTCAAATAAGTCCAATCTTTAATTTTATGATGAATGAGCAAGATTTAATCACCTTCTCAGTTATAATGTTATCTCGTGCCCGCTTTTTATTCTAATTTGTAATGACTTTAAAATCTCTAGGATGGTCTGAGTTCTTCAGGCAGGAATTTCAATCATTGGAACTGGGTACCGGGATTACTCCAGCTAGAGTGTCAAGGAACAGTAAACATATTTACCATGTGATATGTGAGGAAGGGAAGTTCGTTGCTCGGGTCTCAGGTGCCTTTAGGCATCAGGCCAAAGAATCATCTGATTATCCTTCCGTTGGTGATTGGGTTGCGATTAAGATTAGTCCGGATGGTCTAGAAGCAGAAATTCGTGTTCTCTTACCTCGCCGAACAGTGTTTTCAAGGCAAGCGGTGAGCGCTTCTGGTACAGAGTCAAAGTCTTATGAACAGATCGTGGCTGCTAACGTTGATGTGGCCTTTCTAGTTGCTGCCCTTGACGGTGGACGGGGTTTTAATTTACGCCGTATAGAAAGGTACTTAACATTAACACGTAATAGTGGAGCTGATCCTGTGATTCTTTTAAATAAAGCGGACCTGAGCTCTGAATTGGATTCTGAATTAGATCAGGCTAAATCCATTTCGGCAGGAGCCCCGGTCCATGCTATCAGTGCCACAGAAGAGAGAGGAGTCGAGCCTTTAAGGCAATACGTAAGAGACGGGAAGACAGTCGTTTTGCTTGGTCCTTCGGGGATCGGTAAGTCGACCATTATTAATAGAATTGCAAAAGAAGAAATCATGAAGACGAGCGAGGTCAGGAGTGGTGACTCTCGTGGCAGGCACACTACCTCTTGGTCAGAGCTTCTTGTCCTGAGTTCCGGTGGGATTCTAATTGATACGCCCGGTTTACGTGATGTTCAGCTCTGGTCCGATGAATCTTCGATCGAGGAAACGTTTCAGGAAATAATAGAGATTGCTGAGCATTGCCGTTTCCGTGATTGTAATCATTCGACCGAGCCGGGATGTGCCGTCATCGAAGCTTTGCAGTCAGGTAAGATTTCTGAATCACGTTTGACTAGCTACAAGAAACAGAAGCAAGAAATTATTAATTCCTCTAGGAGGCGTGAACTTGGAGAGAAGAAGAAACACGAACCTCCAGTCAGGCCGAGACGAAAAGTTCAGCGAAGAAAAAAGTAATCTGGAAATTATGACCTGATTCTGTTAATACTGTTTTAATGGATACTGTAATTCGAAACAATTCTGGTGAGAAAATTGATTATTCTTTTCATGATTCTGAAAGTGAGATGGTTGTTATTATTGGTCATGGGGTGACCGGCAATAAGGACAGGCCACTGGTAGTGGCTCTTGGCGAGGGACTTGCAACTTCTGGTATATCAGTGCTGCGTTTCTCTTTTTCAGGTAACGGTGATTCAGAGGGAAGATTTGTAGATTCTACAATCACAAAGGAGTTATCTGACCTCAATGCAGTCATTGATGCGGTCGAAGCAGAAGGTAAAAGAGTCATTTATGCTGGGCACAGCATGGGTGGGGCGGTCGGAGTCTCAGTCGCGGCCGTGGATAAGCGGATCCAAGCATTAATCTCACTTGCCGGGATGGTAAACACTAAGAAATTTGCAGAAACGGAGTTCGGAGAAGTGATTCCTGATGAGGGCAATATGTGGGACGATGAGGATTGTCCACTGTCACAGGTTTTTATGGATGATCTTCGGGGCATTGATACCTTAGTTGAAAAGGGAAGTCAGATCGATGTTCCCTGGCTGCTTGTTCATGGGACTGCGGATGATGTGGTCTTGATTGATGACACGTATGATATTTTTGAGAGGGCTGGTCATGGAAAAGAGAAGCTCATCATTGAAGGTTCTGATCATGTTTTCAGTGATTCTAAACACATGAAGGCCATGGTTGATGGGGTCCTGGACTGGATCAAAGAAATGAATGCCTAGGCGTGTAGGCAAGAGAACTGATGAATTGTTAGTGATCTAAGGCCAAAGCTTCATTTTTTTCTTCTTATAGACGATTATTCGTGACCGAAATTTCAACGCTGTTATCCTTTTCATTAAAGGTTTTACGATAATATCGTTTTATCTGATCGGATAGATTAATGAATAGGATACTCAAAACATGTTTAATAGGATTGGCATTCTATGTATTGCTATTATGGGCATCTGTGGGGCTCCTAAAGCCACGTATTGAGTTACAATTGAATGAGAAACTCATAAGTGAGCTTGATGACATTGGTGATATTTGCGAAGGGTTTTCTTTTGAGCTGAGCGGGCGTGACTGTTCAATTACTGGGGGCGTTTATAATGAGTTAGACCGTGACCAAATTATTAATTCTATAAGGTTGATTGATGGAATACGGAAAATTGATGATGGGCTCAGCATTATTCCCTTAAAGAATCCATCAATTAGTCTGACAAGACTTAGTGAGAGTTCATGGAAGTTAGATGGCAGGGTTCCGGCTGGAGATGCGGCCTCTCAACTAACGCAAATCTTCGCACGGGCTGTTGGTAGCGGAGCTGATTTGCAAACAGATCTTCAAGACGAATCGAATCTAGCCGATTTGCCTCCATATTCGAAAATTGAGTCATTATTCATTGAGTTCCGTAAACTCATTCCCAATATTAGCGGCTTAAAATTTTCAGGAAAAAGTTTAGCCATGATTGGCAAGAGTTTTTCCGAGGACCGTCGTGACCAGGCACTCAATTCTGCTCGCACTCAAATGTCTGATCATGGATATAAGATCATTGATGAGATAACTATATTACCTCCAACGGACGAGCCGAATTTTCAGATCGCAGATTCAAGTAACGAGATTCTTGTTTCTGGTCTATTAAAGGATTTCTCTTTTAAGGATCGGATATTTGATTTGATTCGTCAGACGGACGAAAAGAAAACGATAAAAGATGAATTGCTGATGGGTGATCATGTCAGGAATGCGGAATGGGGCCCATCACTTGCAAGAATCATTCCTGCCTTTGTTGCTGAAGTTGATAAACTTAAATTGAACCTTTCCTCAGAGTCCATTTTCATATCAGGAATCGTTGAGGGTGATGAAAAGAAAAGATCATTGGAACAATTAGCTGAGCAGTCCTTTGAGGGGAAGAAAGGCAGTTTCAAAATCGTGAATGAATTGGTTGTTTTTGTTCCTCCGAAAAAAGCGAGCCTGACCATGTCATGGGCGGAGGACGGGTCCTTCAATGTGCAAGGTTTGCTTTCACAACGTGATCTTTATGAGCAGTTCTTGTTGGCAACTGATGATGAGATAAAAGATAAAAATAAAGAACTTAATAATAAAATTAAACTAGAAGAAAATGTAGAAGAAGCACCATGGGTTCAGAGAATGACGACTCTTGTCGCTCCTTTCATTGCTGCTGTGCAGTGGGGTGCATTATCTGTTCGTGGTGATGAGGTTGCATTGGAAGCCGAGGTCCTGGACCCTGTCTCAGGAGACGTTTTGAGAGCGATGGTGGAAAAGGCCTTTCCTGTTCCTGATTATAAGAGGATCATTCAGATTAGTATCGCTGAGCCTGCGGGGCCAACTGACGATGAGATCACCGCTCTTGAAAAGGCCATGACGGATACGGTCATTTATTTTGATACTGAAAGTTCGAAAATAAAAGCTAAGGAAATGGGAAAAATACAGCCTCTGGTCGGAGCCTTTCTTAAAGTTCCTGGTTCGAGCATTGCTCTGCTGGGGCACGCAGATCCTTATGGAGACACCGATTATAATCGAAAGCTTGGGCTTAAGCGTTGCGAGTCTGTCCGTGATTCTTTAGTTGAACTTGGCGTTAACGATTTATTGGTTGAGATTGAAGTGAAAGGAGAGTCTGAAAAAGTGGTAAATGGTCGCAAGTATGAGAGTGGACGTCGTGTAGAATTTGAATTGCGATAATTTCCATTTTTTATTCATTAATCAGTATTGTTTTTTCCAGGCGAAATGAATCTTTAAGATGAGTGATGCTCTCCACAATGATACGGTTTGGAGTAACAGGAGTTTTGTCCAGCTCTTCTGGGCTCATACGATCAGTCTTGTTGGGACAGCGATAGGGACGGCAGCCATTGCTTTATTAGCTGAAGATTTGAGTCAAGGATCCGGTCCTAGAGTCCTTGGGTATACACTGACGATTCGGATAGTGGTTTTCCTTTTCTTTGGTCCGTTTGCAGGATCCTTGTCTGATCTTATTGGCAGGAAATTTCAGATGATCTTTTCAGATATTCTGCGTGCACTGGTGATGGGTTCACTTTTCTTTGTGAGTGCGGAGTGGCAACTTTACCTGTTGGCTTTTGTGTTGCATTTGAGCTCAGCAATTTTTACCCCGATCTATAAATCTGTCATTCCTGGAATCGTTGGTGAGGAATTCTACCCTAAGGCGTTGGCTTACGGGACCGTGGCTTATAACCTTTCTGACATTTTAGGGATGTTGACTGGCGGTCTTCTGATTTATTATTTTGGCTTTGAGTTTGGATTTGGAATTGATGCTGCAACTTTTCTCATTAGCGCGCTTTTAATCGCGATCGTCCGGTTCCCTCAAAGACCTGACAAAAAAGAAAAAGAGAGGTCTGAGATATTTTTTGGCATTCGCCGCATGTTCAGTGTTCCCGGGCTGAGGCGATCTTTGATGCTTTCATTGCAGGTCAGTGTCGTTGGGGGCTTAGCTATCGTTACGACGGCCGGTTATGTGAAAAATGAACTGGGTATGGAAGAGGCCTTTTACCCGGTTGCTATGTCGGTCATGGGGGTCGGAGCAATGCTAGCTGCAATTTATTTTAGCCGATGTGAGGCTCCATTCCAGCGGCTTTGGGGATTAATGATATTGCCCTCTTTTATTGCTGTTCTTGCATTAGTGGCATCGGTTCAGTCCTACTATGTGTTACTCCTTGCCTGGTTCATTTCTGGTGCTGGTCAGGGCGTTTTTGGGATCATTTCCAATAATCTTTTAGCCCTTAACAGTGTAGAGAAGGAGAGACCGCACATTTATGCTGCGCAATTTGCTCTGAGCCATGCGGGCTGGGGAATTAGTTACCCGTTATGCGGTTTTTTGGCTTCTAGGTATTCTTTTTCAATGGCTTCGTGGGCCTGTCTAAGCATTATGCTTTTAACTATGTTGCCTATGATAGGTAAGCGTTCAGCTTAGTGCAGATCAAGGCAGGCAGCCTCCGCAATGCTGCGTATCAGAACCTTCCCATCAGCGAAGATTGGCGAGGACCAGCACTTTCCGTTAATGACTCTGTCTAGTCTTGAGATTTCCGTGTAATTGTCCGGAGAGGCTTTCACAAGAGTCAGTTGTCCCATGTCTCCGAGACAAATGAGCGTATCGCCGGCGAGACAGACACCAGCTGGTCCGTATCCAGATTTTTCCCACATCACTTTCCCCGTCTTAAGTTCCACACATTTCAGAGGGCCGTTCCCGTATTCCTTGAAACCAAACATTCCATAAAGGTAACCGTCCTTCACGAGTGGGGTACTCCAGTGATTTGTAACCGGTTTATTACCCTCGTGAAACCATAGTTCTTTCGTGCTATTATCCTTCGAGACTTTAATCGCAGTTGATCCGACCCCGTAACCGGCTGCAAAATAAACGATATTACTTTCAACGACTGCCGATGCTGCTGTTGACACCTTGTAAGGAAATTTATGCGTCCACAACTGTTTACCGTTAGCGGAGTTGACGGACACTATTCCTTTCTGAGTGAAAAAGAGGACTTGCCGTTGATCATTGATTGTCGCCGCGACCGGTGTCGCGTGCGTCATGAGATAATCACCAGACTTCCATTTAATTTTTCCCGATACTTTATCAAAGGCCAGAAAAGATTCTCCTGGTCCCCCTCCCTGAACGATGACCATGTCCTTTTCGATCAGAGGAGCGGAGGCATTTTCCCAGCGGATATTCCGTCCTGTGTGATCCTTGGTCACTTCAACGGACCAGATCTTGGATCCGTCTTCCGCTGAAAGGCATGCCAGGAGCATGTCACTTGTGTAGGCATAGATTCTATCATCTGAGTAGGAGGGTGTGGTCCTTGGACCGTCTCAGCCTTTATTGTTAGGAGCCCCAGCATTGCCTCCTCCATGATCGACTCGCCAAATATCAAGGTTCGCTTTCCATCGCGTTTCTCCAGTCTCGGCATCAAATGAAACACAGACTTCGCTTGGTATCCCGTCAATTTCTTCGCTGATGGTTGTGTAG
This sequence comes from Verrucomicrobiales bacterium, assembly GCA_013213965.1. Taxonomy (GTDB): domain Bacteria; phylum Verrucomicrobiota; class Verrucomicrobiia; order Verrucomicrobiales; family DEV007; genus EC70. The sequence goes on from JABSSR010000486.1 coordinate 16,795, forward strand.
GCTGCCCCGTTCGCAAGAATCATTGAGCTGAACCCGGTAGGAGTCTTGGCATCCCATAATTGTTTTGGTTTTTTTTGTTGCCAGTCCGTATTGGCAATCTTTTCCTGGGTCGTTCGGTCCGAGTTTGTTCCGTGGTATTGGGGCCAGTCTTCCGCTAAGACCGAAGAGCAGAACACGAGGGTTGAGATCATTAAGAGCGAATTATTCATGCTATTATTAATGTTAGTCTTCACTGTCCAAGGTCAAGTGTAATGTGACCTATTCATGGATCTTTGTTGAATAATCAGTGCCTCCGGGCTGGTCAAACTCTAATTAATTATCTAATATCAGTCATGCAGTTTTTTATTTATTTGGCTCTTATTGTTATTCTCGGTAACGGTGCCCTCTGGGCTGATGATGAATCGGCCAAGGCCTTTGCCGATGACCGGCCGAACATTATTTTCTTTCTTACCGATGATCAGAGGAATGATTTTCTGGGATGCACGGGCCACCCCATCATCAAAACACCAAACATTGACAACTTAGCCAGTGAAGGCACGCTCTTTGAGAATGCCTTTGTCAGCACCTCCATTTGTGCAGCGAGCCGAGCCACGCTGTTGACTGGTCTCTACGAGCGTACTCATCGTTTCACCTTTGGAACGCCTCCAGTCGCCAGCCTGCACGCGAATCAAAGTTATCCTGCACTTCTCAGGAAAGATGGATACTTGACCGGGTTCATTGGTAAGTGGGGAATAAAGGTTAGGAAAGGGGCAAGAGAAGCCATGTTCGATAGTTTTGTTCCCTTGAACCGCAGCCCTTACTTCCATAAGCAGAAGGACGGCTCCTTGAGGCACGAGACTCAGGTCGCTGCCGATAAGGCGATCGAATTTCTGGGCAGGGCAAAGAAAGATGCTCAACCGTTTTGTTTGAGCGTTAGCTTCAATGCATCCCATGCCGAGGATGGTGATAAGAAGAATCATTTTCCTTATCCTAAGGTCGTTAGTTCTCTTTATGAGGACCTCAAGATGCCCGAGCCAAGGCTATCTAATCCGGCCGTCTTTGAGTCGCAGCCGGAATTTTTGCGCAAATCAATGAACCGGAACCGTTATTTCTGGCGCTGGGACACAGAAGAAAAATATCAGCACAACATGAGAA
>JABSSR010000487.1 GCA_013213965.1 Verrucomicrobiales bacterium
ATTAAATTTTATGGCAATGAATCCATTTCCGATCGGCTCCTCTCAGGACAGATGCATGTGAAGGCGAGCCGTGCCTATAATATTTTCAAAAAGAACCAAGGAATCGATTCTTCTGAACTTGAGGAAGACATTGTCAGGATCGAAGAGTATTATCGTAACGAAGGATACATTAATGCACGTGTGACGGATGTGGTGCGTGAGCCTGCAGGTAGTAAGGTTGATCTTGTCATTCATATCAATGAGGGAAGGAGGTTCACGGTAAATGAGGTTTCTGTTTCAGGAATAAAGGCCGTGTCGCAGAAGGAGGTTTTGCCTCTACTGGAGATGAGAGAGGGTGCTGTTTATTCTTCTGAAAGCATCAATACGGACCTGGCTGGGTTGCGCAGGTATTACTCGGATAACGGCTATTCAAATGTGCGCATTTCTCCCCGAGTTGACGCTGCATCAGAGACCATGATCAATATCGAATACGCCGTGTCAGAGGGCGTTCAGTCAACTGTTGAGTTGATCAATATCAGTGGCAATGACCGGACAATGGATAAGGTCATTCGTCGTGAACTGGCCCTTAGTCCTGGAGATGTTTACAATGAAACGAGACTCGAAGTGAGTCGTAACCGGCTCATGGGATTGGGATTTTTTGACGGGGTCAATGTGACTCCATCCGATTCTGAAACGCCTGACCATACAGACATTAATATTGTAGTGAGAGAGAAATCGACAGGCACGGTGAACTTTGGTGCCGGGTTCAGTTCAATTGATAATTTGGTCGGATTCATGGACATCGTACAGACCAATTTCAGACTATTTGGTAAGCCGCATACTGGTGCCGGTGAGAAGATTCGTTTGGGGGTTCAGTACGGTAGGAGACGTAAAGATTTTCAGTTTGATTATTCTCAACCGTGGCTCTTTGATAAGAAGCTGGCACTTGGTACGGGCCTCTATTATAGGGACCTCTTATATCTTTCTAATAAGTATGATCAGACCATTGGTGGTGGTTACCTGAGTCTGCGTAAGCCACTCGGTGAATACACAACACTTTCTTTCAAGACGAGCCTGGAGCATTATGAGATCGATGTGGATTCAAATTCAACTGATACCCTCAAGAAGGAAGAGGGAGAGTATGATCGTGCCCTCCTTGCAGTTAATTACGTGATAGACACTACAGACAGCCAGTACCTGACCAGGCGCGGGCATCGTTTATCATTAGGCACTGATTTTTCTTTTGGGGATGTGGAAACTTATGGGGTGCAGCTTTCAGGGTCCAAATATTTTCTCCTCCCCTTTGACACTGTTCTGAGCATTAATGGCCAGTACCGCAGTGTTGACGGTAATGATAATGTCCCAATCTTTGAGCGTGAGTTTTTGGGGGGTGCTCGTAGCTTGCGAGGATATGAGTACCGTGAAGCGAGCAGTGCTGCGCTTCGTGATGAGCAGGGAGAACCGTTAGGGGGAAGGACAGCAGCTTATTTCACTGCCGAGTACAGTTTCCCATTAGTTAATCTAAAGAAGTTCAGGGGACATGTTTTCTATGATGGTGGAATACTTTCCAACGATTCTTGGGACTTTGGTGGAGACTATTTGTCTGATTATGGATTTGGAGTCGACTTGTACTTGCCGATGGGCCCGATCCGGTTAGATGTGGCTTGGCCCATGCAAACAAATGAATGGGTAGAGGATAAGATGAGGTTCCAGTTCAATATGGGCTATCAGTTCCGCTAATTTTTAGTGTGAACTACCGCATCATTGCATAGGGGCTTCAGGGAACCTAGTATTTATCTTGAAAAGCGAACTATTGTGGAGGATTCTCCTCTTATTGTTATGACTAAATCTGCCTTCTTTCTTCCAGTTGTTATAATCAGTCTAGTCTTCATGATGTCCGGTGCAGGTGCTCAGGGAATGAAGATAGGGATCGTTGATATGAATCGGGTATTTGCAGAATATTACAAGACAAAGGACGCTGATAAGGTCGTAAACGAACAAAAAGAAGCTGCTAAGAAGGAGCTTGAGACAATCAATAACGAATATAAAAAGCTCTTGGACAGTTATCAGAAGCTGGCAAAAGAAATTAAGGATCCGGCAATTGGTGAAGAGCTTCGCAAGAAGAAGCAGAATGAGGCGAAAGAAGTGGCGTCCAAGGCCCGCGCACTGGAGCGTGAGAAGAAGGAACTCTCGGACAGGAGACAAAGAATGCTACTCACAGAGGTTGACCGGAAGCGTAAATCTTTGATTGAAGAGATTCAGGACGTTGTAGGTGATATGGCCAAGAAAAAGAATTATGACATAGTCTTCGATAAGTCAGGCCTTGGAACGCGCGGCATTCCTTTTCTACTGCATTCCAAGGACGCAGTTGATTTTAGTGAAGAACTAATTGGCATATTGAATAAGAATGCATCTTCTCCTTAGTCCGAGTGCATCGTTAAATAGAAGGAGGAAAGCCTCCAACCCGTGCAGATTAAACTTTGCGACATAATATCTAAGCTTGAAGCTGAAGTCATTAACCCTGCCCAGGAGGAAGTTGGGATAGAGGGTCTGGCTTCTCTTTCTGAGGCCGGTCCGGACGAGTTATCTTTTTATCATGACGGCCGTTACTTGAAAGATCTAAAATCAACTAACGCTGCTGCTGTTCTTGTTTCCTTAGAATTTGATGAAGAGGTTGACCATGTTCCACTCATTAAAGTTAAGAGCCCATCCTTGGCATTTAATGAAATTGCCAAGGACATGTATTCATCAGAATCAGATTCATACGGGAAGGGCATTCATCCTAGTGCAATCATTGCTGAGGACGTTCAAATAGATCCGAGTACTGTCAGTGTAGGGCCGAACGTTGTCATCGGTGCCGGGACAAAGATAGGGAAAGGCACTACGATTGGTGCCGGGGTCATTATGGGTTCCAATGTGGAAGTAGATGAGAACGGTTATTTTTATCCAAATGTTGTGATTTATGACCGGTCAAGGATCGGAAAACGCGTGATTGTACATGGAGGAAGCGTGATTGGTTCTGATGGTTTTGGGTTTGAATATGACGGATCAGCGCATCAAAAGATTGAGCATTTTGGTTATGTGATCATCGAAGACGATGTTGAGATTGGAGCAAATTGCACAATAGACCGTGGCCGTTTCGGAAAGACCTTGATAGGTCAAGGAACCAAATTTGATAATCTGGTCCAGGTAGGACATAACGTGACCATAGGTAAGAATTGTATCTTCGTTGCTGATACGGCCATAGG
>JABSSR010000488.1 GCA_013213965.1 Verrucomicrobiales bacterium
CCCTTCTGCAAGACCCCACTCATCAATCAATGCAGAACGGAGCTGACCGTGGGGCTCTAAAGAAGAACCTAACGGCGGCAACATCTCTCGCAATGCCGGATCAACATAGTCAATTATTTGATCACACCATTCTCTTTTACGAACATCCAGCATTCCGGTTCCTGAAGCGTCACCATACTCCATGCGCTTAACTCCAGTTAACCAAAAATTAATATAATCATGAGGTAATAAGACGGTCTTTATTTTGGCAAAATTATCAGCCTCCTTTTGCTTCATCCAAAGAATCTTTGGGACAGTGTAACCAGGGAGAACCGTATTTCCTGTAAGCTCAATTAGTCCAGCATCACCCTCAAAATCACGGGTGAATTGCTGGCACTGGTCAATAGTAGATGTATCGCACCACAATTTGGCGGGCCTGATGACATCATCATTTTCATCAAGAACGACAAGGCCATGTTGCTGCCCGCTCACCCCGATGCCCTTAATTTCCAACTTGCGCTCCCCCAAAGCATCAACGCAAGAGCCTATCACATTTCTGACCGCATTAATCCAATTGCAAGGATCCTGCTCCATATGGCCGTTCGGCAAACTTCCGAGGATATCATACGCTTCCTGCGACGAGGCTAAGATTTCACCAGTTTCTGCATCCAAAGCCAGTGCTTTGGTGCTCTGCGTTCCACTATCTATTCCTATAAAAATCATAATAATAAAAGTTAAGGCATTGCTTGTAGTCAAGCATGGTGCAACCTATTCATTGTGAAAAGTTGATTTAACTGCCAAATAATTAATTTTACACGAATCTACTGTAAGTAAAGAACCATGGAATTTGACTGGTCAGACGCAAGTTTCGACTTGAATAAAATAACACCAAAGGAAATTGAAGAATCCTTCGAAGATCCTTTTGCAGTTAAATTATTACCTGACGGCGAATACGCTGAAAATAATACACGCTTCTTTTGCTTAGGAAAATCAGTCAACAATCGCGCGATTTTTAGCTTATTTTGGACCGATGGAAAACTTTACAGAGTAATCATTTCGCGCGAGATGACTGTAGAAGAACAAGGCTTATATGAACGATTAAAAGCCCAAGCAGTATAAATATACCATGAATTTTATAAGTGAATGGAAAGAGATTCCTCTCTTCGATAATGAGGATGAGGAAGCGAAATATTGGGAAAAACATCAACTAGATGCCAGTCTGATGAGTTCATCCATTCATCAGCCCGACTCACGAGAATCGACTACAATTACTCTGAGATTTGATCCTCGCATGCTTGCTCGCATTAAACGCATAGCCAGATCAAGATTCCTAAACTATCAAAGCATGATGAAACAATGGTTGAGTGAGCGATTAGAGAATGAAATAAAATAATATTTCAAGGAACCTTAGTTTCCTTCAGAATTTCCTCTATTAACTCAGAAGAACTATTTACCCCACCATCAAACCCGTCTCCCAAAACGAGGCGATGAGAAAATACGGGGCCAACGATACGTTTCACATCGTCAGGGAATACGGCAGGATTATCTTCCAGATAAGCGACTGCCTGGGAAGCTCTCATTAATGCGATAGCTGCCCTAGAACTGATACTGTGAAGCATTCCGCGTTGGCGCCTAGCAGACTCACACAGGTCTGTAATGTATTGACACATTTCTTCACTGACGGGAACGGCCTTCACTTCAGATTGTAGCCGCACAAGCTCATCAACATTAATTAACTTATCATCGGCCCCTTTAGATTCATTCTGCTCTGCATGCAACATCAAAATTTTAGATTGAGTCTGACGGTCAGGAAGCGTCATGTTTACTGAAAGTAAAAATCGATCAAGTTGAGGTTCAGGTAAAGCAAATGTCCCAGTCGAATGAATACTGTTCTGGGTGGCGATGACCATGAATGGTGGAGGCAAGGGCCGTGTAACACCATCAATAGAGACCTGTCTCTCGTTCATGCATTCCAATAATGCGCTCTGTATGCGTGAGCTAGTACGATTAATTTCATCCGCCAACAAGACATTACTGAACACAGGACCAGGAACAAATTCAAACTCCCCTCTTCCTTGATGATAAATAGAATACCCTAACAGATCTGAGGATAACAGATCAGGGGTAAATTGCACTCTACTAAAATCCCCATCAATTGACCCCGCCAAAGTTTCAGCAAGCGTCGTCTTCCCTATCCCTGGAGCGCCTTGGATCAGCATGTGTCCGTCAGACAGCAACCCTACCATCATCAAAAAAGAGGGTTCCTCTGACCCAATCACTGTTTTAGTGAGCCGCTGATATATTAAATCTAATTCGTTACGCATATTCTTTTAATATCATAAGCCGAAACAGACACATCAACACGTTCACTTAGATGTCTGCAGAAAGCAAGCATCAGCCCAATCCGCATGATCAGCAATGTCCAAATCTTCTCCAAAATCAACCTCTAGCGTCACTTGATCATACCCGGTAATATCAACCTTGATGAGCTGAACCGGGTCACCTCCTCGGACCCTTTTTCTCAATAATTCCTTGCTCCCTCCACGAACAACGAACTCACAATCTCCTCTGCCTAAAGCATCATCATCAATACCAATTTCAGCAATAAATAAGTCATAAGAGCCTTCATTAGGAAAGGTAACATACGTGCCTGAAGAAAAACCCAATCCCCTATCGTAAATCTGATTATTAATCTTTATCGGCAACCCTGTAACGGTTCGGTCTCTTTGCCAACTCCTCCGAAAGGTAATGACCGGACGAATCTCTTCTTTTATAACATCAAGATCCGATAGATACTCTAAACGTGCGGATTTCAATCCTATCCGCGTAATCAATTTCCAAGGAACCTTCATTTGAACATTTTCAACAATAGTAAGATCTACCATTTTGCCATCATAACTCTCTATATCAGCTTTGATCCGAGTACCGCCGACCAGGGACAACACACAAGATGGTCTTTCCTCCTCCTTTAACAAAGGTGAAGCCAAGACCACCCCATAGGCACGAGACAATGGTACAGTTTGCAACTTCTGATTACGATCAAAGATCATAAAATCACCTTCTATTTCTTCAATCAATCCATCAACTTCCTGCAGTTCAGCTCCACCACTGATAAATATACTATCAAGTTCTTTAGCCGCTTCCCATTCCAAAAGGCCTTTCTGAAAACGGGAACCTCTCCTCAATTCTCCAAAACGAAAAGCTCTGACAGCATCGATCGGTAGTTTCAATTTTCCGATTCCCGGGGACTCAAAAACAACTTCCTCATCGAGCAGAGTAATACTCGAAGCCGAAAATTCACTACCACAAATCAGAATAATTTTACCCTCTGAAAGATCATCATTTTCGGAGCGTTTCTCTGGTATAATACTCCTCAATCCATCCAGAGGAAATGTCTGACCTTTTATATTCACCAATCCGTCCGGACTAATTGAATGAATTTTTCCTTCAACGATTTCTCCTTCAATCGTGATAGCGCGTGGCTTTTCCAGAGCATCAGAAGATACAATTAAAACAAAAGCAATTATTGTCCAAGCAAAAGCCGAACGGACAATTAATACATTAGACAATCCCAAGCTATTCACTTTTCTCCTTATTGCCGCCCTGAACAGAACGATAATACTGATCCACTAAGAGCCTGTATCTTGCCGGATACTTTGACTTTAGAACGCCAAGAGCATCAGTTCCCCGGTCCCGCTTTCGCAGATCATCCCACGCGCTTTCAGCTGCACCCCTAACTCGACGAACTACGCGAGGAGCTTTCTGAGCATTGGGATTGCCTTGTTGCTGATTATCTTGTCCGTTACCGGGCTTATTAGATGGGCTCCCCTGACCTTGGGCCTGACTCTCTGAACTATTTGGATCAGGAGGAGGAGGCTTTTCCTGCTCTTCAGCCATTTCAATCAATTCATTAAGCATTTCAACTATTTTGCCCTGAGCTATCTGCGTTCTTTCACCCACCTCAGTTAGATCCAACTTGCGCCGGGAAAATTCCATGTGCCCGGCCACATCGTCAATGCTTCCCCGATGAACCCGCTCAAGCGAAGCTATCAGATCCTTAGCTGCACCTATGAGCCGAGGCGATGAATCCGGATAACCCTCAATAAATTCATTGAGTGCATCAGAAGCAGCAGTTCTCTGCAACATATTTGAATAACAGACACCTTGGTAATATAAAGATTCTCCAGCACGAAGAGAATGTTCGCTCCAATCATTCCTTATTTTAGCCAAATGAGGTAAGGCCTGTTCAAAAAGGCCTTCCGAAATAAGCACCCTCGAAAGGTAATATGATCCCTCAGCCGCAAGAAAAGGATCCCGTTCCTTTGAGATCAGGTCCAGTGCCTTGATGCCTTTTCCAGGATCATCACCAGCCACTCTCAAAGCATCGGCAAAGTCAGGATAAAGGTCTCGCAAAAATGGAGTTAGAGCCCCAGCTTCAATTTTATCTCGATTACTGAAATCAGCAATTTCACTGCGGGCTCCGTCAGTGAAATCTTCATTTGAAGAATGATACTCAACGAACGACTCTACAACTTTCACAGAAGATTCACTTTGGGCTGCAAAAAGTCCGCAGATAAGCGGCAATGCAACACATAATTGAACCATGATAGAGAATCTCATTATTATTAGATTATATTAATTCATTAATGGGTTAATCGATTTCAGCTTCCACAGGAGGCTGTCCTCTAGCGGCAAGCTCTCTTGCAGATTCGGTAACTTTTTTCTGCAAAAGAGTAACGTCACGAACCTGCCTCATTAAGACACCATCCAGTTTTTCTGATCCTCTGATTTCGCCATCAAAATCAATTGTCCTTCGATTAATTCTTGACTGAGTAAGTCGCAAAAGTTTTAATTCTGCACTTGGTGGCAATAACTGTTGTTGTTGTGGCTGCTGTTGTTGTGGTGGCTGTTGTTGTGGTGGCTGTTGTTGTTGTTCCTGCATTTGCTGAGCTATTTTAACCGCGTCAATTAATTCCTTTAATGTCATTTCAACCTCTTTCTGGGAACGCTGAACGAATGAACCTGTCTCATTAGCATCGACCCTGTCAGCCAATGCAATAAGATCATTCTTCATTCCCTCAACAACATTACGAACTACAACACTTGCTCCATCATCAGTTAGAAGATTCTCCACTTCTTCTGATTTTTCTGTAAGGCCTCTTTCTAGCAACTCAACGGACCGCAATTCTATTCTGTCAGCTCTTCTTAATTTTCCATCTTGATTATTTCTTTTTTCATCCAAAACAAGAACCTTTGCTGTGGCCTCTTCTTGCCTCTCAAGCATTTCTTTAAACATCTGCTCCAGTTGAACAAGTGCCTCCATCTTCTGGTCCTGCTTTAATTCTTCTAATTGCTTTTCCACTTCCTCTTTGGCCCGCTCAAGATCCTCCAATGCTTGTTCTTGACTTTCAGATGCTCCTCCGGGACTTGACTGAGCCAAACTCTCTGATGCCTTTCCCATTTTAGATTGAGCACTCTCCACCGCTTCTTGGGCGCGCTTTTGCCCGTCCTTTAAAGGATCCTGCTGTTCACTTGGGTCCCCGTCAGAATTATCAGAATCCTTCATCTTCTCGGACAGTTTACCTGTTTCATTAGCTGTAGAGTCCTGCTCCTTTGCCAACTTCTCTAAGTCATCAGCACCAAGCTCTGCGATACGATTCTTTTCCTTCTCGAGCTGCTCTAATGCTTTATTTAAATTATCGAGTGCCTCTTTTTCAGCTGCAGCAGCTTGCTTGCCTTTACCTTTCTCAAGTTGTTTCTCGGCCCATTTTTGATCTCCTTCAGCATCACGGAGCGGTTCTATTCCTGGAGAATTATCTTGATTTAAATTCTGTTCATCTTGTTTGGGTTTATTGCCCTTACTTTCATCACCTTCATTTCCTTTAATTTGATTCCGAAGATTCTCAGTTAGTTTGCGTAGCTCTTGTTGTTTTTCTGCAATCTTATCAAGACCGTCTATGCCCTTAGCTGACTCTTTTTCCGTATCAGTTTTCAATTCTTCCTGACGCTTAATTAATTCTTTCAGTTGACCAATTTGTTTATTCAAATCCTCAAGAGCTTTGTCCTTGTCTGAATGGATCTCACTTTCTTCTTTGAGGTTATTTTCATCTTTAATTAGATCATCAATAGCGTCTTTCCATTCCTGAAGTTTTTTTATCTCCTCTTTTATTCGATCCGACTCATCATCATCTTTCAATAAGAATTCTATTAAACTCTTTACATCATCAATGGTCTTCTTCTGCTCTTCCCCGGCACTGTCTAATTTAGATAAATCTAACAGCTCTGTTATTTCATCCATGCGTTTTTCTAATAGCATTTCCTTTGATGATTTAAAGGCATCAACTAATTTCTCGGCCTGCTCGGGATGATCTTTCTGCAGGGTCCTTGCCAGTTCAGAAAACTGTATCTCCAACTCCACTATCATCCTCTTTATTCTTTGCTGCCTTACTCCCAGTGGACTCTTTTTAATTTCTTGATTCTCCTGAACATTGAAAGATGAATTGTCCTGGGAGGATTCCTGTCCCTGAACCAAATTCGCAACAAATACGAGCAATGAAATCACACAATAGAATACGGCTCTTTCTTTCATTTAATTACTATTCTAACCCTTTTTGTTTAATTATCACTCTTCTTCGCATTATCTTTTTTTAACTCATTAATGCCGTCTTTTTGTTCTTCATTAGCGTTGTTTTGCTCTTCCTTTTCTCGAACAACATTGCTAAGAGACTCTTCTTTTGCCTTTGCTGTCATCTTATTCATTCGCTCTTGAGCTCGTTGTATCTCATATAACAAATTAACAGCTTGTTGATAACCCTCATTCCTGACCATATGAACTAAAACTTCCTTCATAACTTCAAGCGCCGTAAATTGAAACTGCCCCGCAACTCTCATTGATTCATTCCTTGAATCTTTTTCCAATATCCTCCGAGAAGAATCAAGCTCTAATGCAGCAACAGGAATAACTTCATCTACCAAGGACCCAAGAGGCACAATCACTTTTTGGCGAAGTCTTTGCTTCAAAATACCGTCATCATCCTCGAGACGATTATTAATTATCTCACTAACCATTCCGTCGAGTCGTTTAACAATATTGTTAATATTTACACTTAGTAATTTTTGCCGCTTCTGCAACTCTGCTAATCTTTCTTTCTCTGACCTTCCTAAAATATCAATGTCCAGTAATTCTGCAGCTAATGCCCCAGTATCGGTTAGAAGAAGATCTTGCTTCTTAACCAGCTCCAATAAAATCTGCCTTTGCTCCTTCTCTCTTCGTAACAAGTCAGTACGAAGTTCCGCCTCACCAACTACTCTTAAAAGAATTCTTGTCGACTCTCCAACATTGGGCCCAGAAACTTCATTATTATCCTTGGCCGAAAACAACATACTGAATCTGGAATTTAATGGAATATCTAGGCCGTTAAGATCAAATACCCCATTTAACGGGATCTCTTTCTTCCCTAAAAATTTGACTAAATTATCGGGAACGAGAGAGTCTGCCACTTCTTCTCTTTCACCCTGATCTTCCTTCCATGAATATTTAATTTTAATTTCTTCAACAGCATAATCGTCCTCAACCTTTCCCTCATAAGGAATCATTGCTCCAGGAACTATGAGACCACTAACCCCTTCAACAGAAACCATTACCTTTGGTTTTCGATCATTCTGAATTCTAATTTTGAATCGCGACCGCTCCCTAAGCCCTAGCCCCACACTATTTCCACCCTCCGAAGAACCCATTTCTTCTAAATCTTCAACGTCCACCTCATACACTCCACTAACCACCTTTTCCTTCGAAAGCGACCCGGTAAATTCATTTCCTACCACCTCCAACGGATGCACCACTCCTCCAACTGTAACTGATGCACTCCGAAGAGACTTATTCACCGCACCAGTTATTTTAATACTTGTTCCATTCAACAAACTGTATGGCCCCTCATCAATTGAAAGGACCTGCTCTCCTAATCCTGTATAACCAGGGTAACTTGCCGAAATTGAAAAATTTTCAACTTTCGGCCTATCAACTAATTCCATTGGAACCCACTCTGTCTCGTATTCCTTACTACGGACCCTTAATTTCAAAGGCTCAGATGTATCAATGACACTTGATCTGAACTCATCTCCTGCAGAATTTGGGGTCATTGATTCAGTGCTCTTCCTCTTTCCCTTTTCGTATCTGTATTCAAGAATGACACTGCTCGGCAACTCCTTGTGATCTTTTTTTACTGATACTAAGAGGGACCAGTCTTCGCCACGCGGAACACGAATCTTACCATCCTTGTATCCGGACAACTGTAAAACATAATTACTGGGCCAAGAAATATCAGAAAGTAAGACGTTACGCTTATACCAAATTTTTAATGCCTCATCTCTGGATGCAAGAATTCCCCCAACTACGAAACATAAAAGAACAGACATCAACACCAACATATTAGCTCGCATTCTTTTACGCCTAAAGGCTGATTTAATGCTCACTTTTGAAGCCGCTGCCGCTCCTTCATTGATGGTATTCTCTACCATCTTAATAGATACATTCTCGTTACCACCAATATCCATCCTTGATAACTCCAACGCACTTATCAGAACCTCATCCATACCACCTTCGGCCTCTTCCAATTCAATCATTAAAGCATCATCACTTAATTGGGAAAGGAGTGGCTCCAATAGTTTTCTGTAAACAACATATCCGACAATGGATACAGAAAGGATCAGCATAATCAAACGCTGAGGCCTATCCATTCGAAAGGTCCTATCCAACGCAAAATCAATAATTATTAAAACCAAAAGAGCTAATAGAATATTCTTTAGCCCATCGACCATAAAGTGCCGCTGCACAGCACGACGCATTCTGCCAATGGCCGCACGAATCTGCTTAGGAACTTTACTAGTGGTTTTGAATGACATTAATATAATTTGGCCCCTCCTATAACAATTTATACTTTTTACGTAATGACCATTCCACGATTAAAAGAGTCACTAGAATAATAAACAAAACGCGATTATCCCAAAGAGGATAAGGAGGACTTTCAAAGGCAAGCATCCTGGTCATATCAGGTATTCTAGATGGCAAATCCTTTAAATTGTCTGGATTTAAATAGGTTGTTCCAGACAATTTAGCCAGTCCCATTAATTTATTACGATCTAACCAAGTATCTTTTATTTCTTTAAGCGGTAAAGTTACTGTAAAGTTGGAATCAATTTTTATTTTGTCACCTCCTTCTCCGGGAAGTTCAACAATGACACTATATGATCCCTCCTTAGCGGCTACTATTGTCGCTTCGTACACACCTGGCTGACCATTCAAAGGAGCAAATGAAATTTCTGAAGTGTCTTCACCGGGCAACATTAATTTTCCCTTCACCTCTTCGGCTATTAACCATTCAAAGTTCTTCTCTTTGAGGCGAGCATTAATTTTAATTCTATCCCCTATCTGATATCGGAACCTCTCAGTCTCGATCATTCCTCTGCGCTTACCTGCTAACGAACGCCCTTCGACCAGATAACGGGTCGTTTGGATCCAAAATCTTTTGAAAAATTCAGCATCTAATCCCTTTGTGCGCCATCTCCAAGTCCCATCAAAACCTAGATAAGTTGTTCTGCCTGACCCATACTGACCCGTGACTAGCAATGGTCGAGCCACCTCTTTTCTTCGAAGAGTGGGATCAGAGTGCTCAATCAAAACACGAGTCGCAGGCTTTGGTTCTAGTGCAGGAAAACTCCAGTAAGTTCCCGGCAATTTCTTCCACTGCATCAGCGTCTTTTGAGGGTCATTATAAAACCGCATTATCGGCTGGTCTGTATTTGCTGCAACAATAGCCAGAGGCCATTCGCGATCGTTAGAAGAAAGTAACCCATCAACCTCCATACTTCCCACGTCTCCTAATCTAACCGGCAAAAGGTCTGAGATTTCTGCCGTCTGTGCATCCATTAAGAATCTACCACCAAATACGGGCCCGGGCATGTAAAGCAATCCTCCAGAATGCTCACGGACAAATTTCTTGTACAGCGAAATAAGCTCAACATCAAATTCCCTAGGATCCGGATCCAACATTATAATAACATCATATTTAAACAATTCCTCACGAGTTGACGGTATCCGTTCAATTGGAGTGTTTCCTTGCTGGAGACGTCCCTCATCTAAGCTCTGAAGCCAACAAGAAAGGTTAATCATTTTTTCTCGATTAAGCAGACGCGCTAACGCTCTATATTCCCAACTCGGCCCTCCAGAAATCATTAACACTCTTGCGTTATCATCAAGCACCTGCACCCTCACTGGCGAAGGTGGTTGATTATCATCCTTGTTAGATTCCTCATCTAGAATAGTTGATCGAACAGTGAATCGCTTAGGTCCCGGACTCTTAGGCGTATGCAGAAAATCTATCTTAACTTGGCCCCCTTCAGGCGCCAATTCAACATCCATAGATTCTATTATCTTTTCTATGAGCTCTCCGTCATCCGACTCAATAATTTCAATAAGATCTAATTTAACAGATTCCTCTCCGATCCCCTCGGCTCTGAGAACCGCTTGTATCTGAAACGGGTCATTATTCCAAACTTGAGGATCTGCATAAAGATTTGTGACACTTATATTCTGAGGCCTATCTGAATCACCTAACCCAATAAAGAAAACAGGAACATTACGTTTCTTTGCAGAAGAAACAGCATCATCAACTTCACTAGAAGAATTATGTTGTCCATCAGTAAAAACTATAACAGAAGAAGTTAATTTCTCCGTAAGGGCCTCGCGAATTGCACCTGAAATATCTGTTCCAGGCCCATTAGCCTCAAGATGAGGGAAAATTATTTGGCCTTCATTAAGTTCAGCAGTCGATTCATCACTCGCATTTTCAACCAGTTCATTCTTCTCCTGCACATCGACCTCAGTGACTCTGTCGGAAAAATCAAACACTTGCATTCTTCCTTTCTTACTAAGCTGATCAATGAATTTAGAATCACCTCCATTGAGTATTCTATTCACAACATCAACTCTTGATGGTTTACCTGATCTGAGTCCTTCAACCGTAAGACCCATGACTGAAGCTGCAGAATTTGCAGAAACATCATCCACGTATCTGTCCTTTGTGTTCATCGATTCTGATGAATCGCGCAACAAGGTAATAACAGGTCTCAAAGATCTAGATTTCGTGTAGCTCAATGACGGCTCTAAAAAAACAAATAAAAGGAAAAGACAAACTGTCATTCTAATTAAAGCCAGAACCCTCTTTGCTAAGGCTGGGCAAGCATCATTCTCTTTGTGATATAGCTTAAATATCGACCATCCAATCAGTAACACGATTGCTGAAAATACGAAAACTTCCCAAGACTCTGGTAAATTAGCAAAATGAAAAGACACTTCAGCTCCCTCAGGAATACTGTCCCGATCAAAACCAATCCATTGTAAAAATAATTCCAATTTTTTGTTCCGTAAAAATACTTAAAATGCTTATTAGCGGGCAAAGATAGGCAACATATCGTTGGGCATCTGAAGAATTATACATGCCATTGCAGTTGCAAATTCCTTTCCATATGAAGAATCGCCCCACGCACCGTCAGCTCCTTGAGAGGTTATTAACTTATCTCTGATACTAGGATACCAATCATTCCACCATTCACCTCCAGCATGCCACATTGCTTGAACCGCATAATAGTGTCCATAGTAAAAGTAATGCCTTTCTGCACTATCTTTACGTCTCTTAAGATACTTCAAACCCTTATCAATCTGCTGACCATCATAAATCCCAGCACTAAAAAGAGAGACACATCCTGCCGCAGTAAGAGCAAACGTGGTATGTCCACCACGCATCGTGTAGCGGAAACTGCCATCTGCGGTCTGACTCTTCTTAACATAATCAATACACTTTTCACGAGCGTCATCCGGGACATTGATACCTGAATCTCTTGCCGCACGAAGGGCCATAATCTGACACACTGTAACAGAAAGATCGGCATCACTTTTTACCGGCCTGTACCGCCATCCTCCCTGATCATTTTGAGCTGCTAGGGTGCACTTGATCGCGGATCTAAGCTTCTGACCAAGCTCCCTTTTCCGTGACATACCGTAAGCCTGAGACATACAAAGCATTGCAAAACCGTGAGCATACATGTTCCCAATTGCGCCGGACCCTCTTGCAATGTACCCAGTGGGTCCAGTGTGCCTCATTAAGAATTCCATGCAAAGGTCAACCTGCTTCCCAAACCTTCCCACGCCTGGAGTACTTCCTTCGCTCATGAAAGCGAGACCTCCGAGACCACAAATACCTACACTTCCAGCATACCCTGACGCCCCGAAAGCGCCTTTATCTGCTCCCCTTTGGATTTGTCTGCCTGAAAGAAATCTAAGACCTTTATCAATCGCTTTTCTGGCTGATTCATTAATAAGCTCGTCGGCAGTCTTCTCGTTTACCGCAGACACATGACTTAATGGGCTTAAAGTTGAAGCGGCGCCAACACCTGCAGCTTTTAAAAATGCACGACGCCCATTCACTTTGCTGCGCGATTTTATTTCCCTTGTCATTATCTTAATAAAACTAATTTGCTATGAGCCTTCCTTTTAATCCTTCAACAGTTAATTCTCTTTGTTAGCACCTTGTTCCTTTTCAGGATCAGGTTTAGGTTCTATTTCTACTTCACCAAGTAAACATACTTGACGCAAGCCAAGCGAATAGAGTCCTTTCCCATTCGAAAATAAATTTCCAACGGGTTGCCCCTCTGCAAGTAAAACTTTCACTTCATCTTGTTGTTCTCCATCACTTGATCGAAACTTGATGACCCTATCTACACCTGAAGGAACAAATATACCATCGTTAGTGAGTGCTCCCCGTCCATGACCTTTAGGGAATGTTTTTTCCCACAACATCTTCCCTCCTCTAACATTGTAGCACCGCAAGACATCAGTTCCGGCAACATAAAGACTATCATCTAACACTCCTAAAACATAGGTCCCTTCTTGCCCAGCACTTCCAGGAGAACGTGCTGACTCCCATAAAAGTTTACCAGTACGTCTATCAAACGCTATCACTTGATTAAAATCACTGGGCGCTACAATTAACGCGGTAGGAGTAGGAATGATTGTGTCTACTCCCCAGCCATCAAACTCATTATAAATATTCATCCCTCTAGGCGCGAATCCTCCGAACCTTTGCAACTGCTGCATTCTTGCTGCATTATTTTTGGCAGTCCTTGGATAACGGACTACCCAATTGAGCGAACCCGAAATTGCATCCAGCGAATAGACTAGTCCAGATCCAGTCACCAAGTACGCTTCTCCTCCGTTCACAGCTACCATGACAAGAGAATGCGCTGCCACCCCCGGTCCTGGTTCATCTCCAAGAAAAGTTCGCCATTGAGTTCCTCCAGTATCAGGATTAATAGCAGTAAGATAAATACCAGACTCTTCTAGCACTGGCACTAATAGCAAATTTGCATAGGGAACTGGTGGTCCTATAAAGCACCCACTCTTAATTACTTCACCGTCTTTCTCAACTGCTGATCTCATCCATTGCAATTTACCATTTCGAGAATGGTAGGCGACTAACCTATTCTTTCGCATCCTGGGCGGCCCGGAAGTTGCTCGGTTGATAATTCCAGCCCTCCGTGCAACTGGATTAGGCACGTCAGCTTTCGCTATACCTTCCTCAATAAAATCAACAGGAAGTCCCTGGACTGTAATTATTTTGTTTCCAACAATGCACATGGATTGATTAACATGGTCCGAGAAATATTGAACTTCCTTTAGTTCACGTGGAGTCCTGTTAGCATCATTAGCATTAACGGGCCGCCTGAATCTTATATTTTTAGTAAAGTTAGGCTGAGGATATTCATTCCGAAAACCAAGCCAACGCAACTCGCCAGATTCGGAATCTGCACAAACTAACCGGTTATCATTCTTAAAATATATATATCCTGAGTCAAAAAGAAGCTGAGCAGAAGGAGTCCAACTATATTTCTTCCAAGAAGACAGAATCTGAGCATTCGTGAGCGCCCTATTACCGCTGACAGAAGATCCAATGATTTGATTTCTTCTCGCAAATGGTTCATTCAAATCAGTTAGAGCGACCTTAGGGGTATCATTTGGAAGTTCCGGCCACCCCTCGGGAACGGTAAGCTCATATTTCTGTAACCATTTAGCACCACCCTCTTGGTCTGGCACTATCGCCGGACCAGGCATTACTCCGGACCTTGAAGCTCCACCCATCATCATCGGCCAAATCTTATCTGAAATATTTCTGTTATCTTTTGAGGGATCAACTTTAACAATGTCCTCCTCTACTATCTGAATC
>JABSSR010000489.1 GCA_013213965.1 Verrucomicrobiales bacterium
AGAGACCCCATCAATTTCCTGTATCTCAATCATTCCTCCACCCGTCGAAATCGCAGTCATGGTGTGATCGTTTCTATGACCTCTCAAACTTAATCGGTAAGTGTTTGGGTGCACAGCTCCATAGGAAAGATAACGAATATCAATTTTTATTCCTTCAGCTTCTATCTCACTCTGATAATTAGGAAGGCGAGAATCATCCGTTTCCCAACCCATCAATCCGCCACTGAGACCAAGATCAGAACCCTGAGATTTATGGGTAGTTACAAGAGAACCGTTCGGATCATAATCAACGGTAACATCTGTTATGTCAGAGCCCATCAAATCACGCGCCATGCGGCCGATCCTCAGAGATGCCGCACTATGAGAACTTGATGGACCTCGCATGACAGGGCCAAGAACATCATTAAAAATACTAGGAAATGAACCCATACAACTCATTAGTCTAATCCATACATCATGACTTAGGCAAGTAACGTTCGGAAATCTTAAATATATGCTGACTTGTTGATCTTCAAATCATACATAAAAATAAAAACTTATGAATTCCGATGAAAATAAAAGGTCTAATTTTGTCACTCATCTTGAATGCTCAAAAACAGGTAAAGAGTATCCATCAGGAAAAGTTATAGGTTTATCTGAAGATAATGCCCCTCTCCTCGTTAGGTATGACCTGAATGCACTCTCACAATCAATAGATAAAAAAACTTTAGATAACAGGCCTGAAAATATATGGAGGTATAAAGAATTCTTACCTGTTCGTGAAGAAATAAACATTGTCAGCTTAGGAGAATCTTTTACTCCATTACTGCACGCACCTAATTTATCTGGCAATCATGTTTACATAAAGGACGAAGGAAGGCTACCAACCGGATCGTTCAAGGCACGGGGCCTATGCATGGCTGTTTCCATGGCCAAGGAATTAGGAATTAATAAGCTTGCAATTCCAACGAACGGAAATGCAGGTGCCGCCATGGCCGCTTATGCTAAGAGAGCGGGGATAGAAGCATATGTTTTCTGCCCTGATGACACTCCTGAAATCAATATCAGAGAAATTGCTTTGCAAGGAGCAAGTACCTGGGCCGTTAATGGATTCATTACTGATTGTGGAAAAATTGTTCGCGAAGGAATTAACTCATTAAACTGGTTTGACGTATCTACTCTGAAGGAGCCTTACAGGATTGAAGGAAAAAAAACCATGGGCCTTGAACTCGCCAATCAATTAAACTGGAAACTCCCTGATGTTATCATGTATCCAACAGGAGGAGGCACAGGACTCATAGGAATGGTAAAGGCCTTCAATGAACTCGAATCCATCGGATGGATTGGAAAGAAAAGACCTCGAATGGTAGCTGTCCAGTCAACAGGTTGTGCCCCTATTGTTAAAGCATTTGACGAAGGATTAGAGCATGCTGAGTATTGGGAAAATGCTGAAACTGTTGCCTCAGGTATCAGAGTTCCTGCCGCAATTGGTGACTTTCTCATACTCAGGGGCATTAGGGAAACGGACGGTTTCGCAACTGCGGTAGATGATGAAGCCATTGTGTCAGCGCGTGAAGAAATTGCCGATTTGGAAGGTATTCTTCTCTGTCCAGAAGGAGCAGCCACATATGCCGCCTATCTAAAAGAACTTAAAACCGGAAGAATCTCTTTAGATGATTCGGTCGTCCTATTTAATTGTGCAACAGGGTTAAAATACCCTATGCCGGAAGTTGTAAATCATCTAGATAAGGATCAACCCATAAACTACTCTTCTTTATAATAGGTTAAAGTTTGCAAATTGACCCGTTCAGTTTCAATATTTGATTATGCCACAAAAAGTTAATTGGCAGGGCGTTTTCCCTGCAGTTCCCACACAATTTCATGACGATTTTTCCCTTAACATTGAGGGAACACAGAAACACGTAGAAGCGCTCTTAAGTGAAGGAGTCCACGGTCTAGTCATGCTAGGGACGATTGGGGAAAATTGCTCCCTTTCCCTCGAAGAAAAGATCCAAATATTACATGCAACAAAAGAGGTCTGTCAGGACTCCGTACCCCTTATTAATGGGATATCGGAATTCACTACTTCCAATGCATGCGAAACAGCCATCGCTGCTGAAAAGGCCGGCGTGGACGGCATCATGGTAATGCCTGCCATGGTATATAACTCAGACAGAAGAGAAACGGTGAATCATTTTCGAACAGTCGCAGGAGCGACGGAATTACCAATGATGTGCTATAACAACCCCCCAGCATATAAAGTAGATATCACCCCAGAAATGTTCGAAGACCTCGCAGACGTAGAAAATATTGTCTGCATCAAGGAGGCAGCCGGTGACACCAGACGGATCACAGACCTATTTAATAAGTTTGGTGACCGATACATTATTTTCTCCGGACTCGATGACGTGGCCCTAGAAAGTATTCTCCTAGGATGCACGGGTTGGATATCAGGTCTAGTCGATGCTTTTCCAAGAGAAAATCGCCTAATGTGGGACGCAGCAATGAGTGGCGATTGGACAAGGGCACTTGAAATTTACCGGTGGTATATGCCAATGCTGCACTTCGATAGTGTTCCTAAACTCGTCCAATATGTTAAACTAGCCTCATCAGAAATGGGATACGGAACAGAAACAGTGCGTGCACCCAGGTTACCACTTGTAGGTAAAGAAAGAGAAGATGCCTTGGCAATAATCAAGCAATCAGTAGCAACAAGACCTTCTTAAAAGAATCAATATTGATTAATTCTTGATTACTTCATTATAGGCAAGACCTGCGCCTACGAGATCACTCATTGCCATGCCGATAGATTTAAAAAGAGTCACATCTTCTTCATTTTCACGCAGGACCGCATCTCCTCGACACATCTCACTGAGTTCAGCAATGACTCCTTCCTTAGCAAAGACTCCTTCTTTAATAGGAACCAAAATTTCCCCAGCTTCTTTAAAAGCATTAACCCTACTATCAGCATACACCCTTGCCTTCGTAATAAGGTCCGTATCACATTCACGTTTATCAGCATGATGATTACCTATAAAGTCAGTGTGCGTTCCAGGCTTTATCCATTCCCCAAGCACTATGGGCTCATGTGATCCTGTAGCAGCAACTACAATATCGGCCTCCGAGCAAGCGGCTTGTCTGTCCTCGATTGCTGAAAATTCAACATTAAAAAATTCCTTTTGCATTGTCTCAACGACAGCTTCGGCCTTAGCTAAGTTCCTGCCCCACACTATGACTTTCTTTAAAGGTCTGACACTTAGATTAGCACGAATAATATAAGGAGCCAAATTGCCAGTACCCAAGAGAAGCATAGTCTCTGAATCTTCTCGTGAAAGTAGCCTAGTAGCCAAACCTGATATTCCTGCAGTTCTCCAGAACGTGACTGTTGTTCCATCGACTAAAGCTAAAGGCTCTCCATGATCCCTGTTGAAAAGAAGAATCTTAGAATAAAGAGACTTGTAAGGCGCCTCTGCCTCAGGAAAATAAGTAAATGCCTTCACTCCAATGAATTGATCATTCCATGAAGGAAGCACCGCAAATGCATCGTTATTCGTATTTTCATCGAGAAGAAAAACCTGCCGAGGCGGCATTGAATATTTAGCTCCATAAGCTTCCTGCAAAGAATCTACTAATTCAGGATAACTGAGAGCGGAATGAACTTCTTCGGCACTAATTACTTTCATGAGATTAATTTTAACAGCCTTAATGCTCCAACATTCCAAAAAATTCCAGTAAAATAAATTATTAATTAATAATGAATATGAAAAATATTATCCCCATTATCATCTCTTGTCTTTTAGCTTTCAATTCTAGTCAGGCAGAAGAAAAGCCATTTCGCCTGTTCATCTTGTCAGGCCAATCAAATATGCAAGGCATGAAACCTGAGGCAGGATTTGTCCCAGAAGCTAAAAAACTATTTAGCGAAAGTGAAGTTGGTTACATTAAAATTGCGAAAGGCGGACGCCCCATACGACTCTGGGTAAAAGAATGGAATTCAATTGCAGAAAAACACAAACTTAGCCCAAGAATTGAATCAACTATTTTCTATCAACCAATTCTAGATCAATATGCAAAGATAACTGCAAAACACCCGAAAATTGCCTCAGTCACATTCTGTTGGATGCAGGGAGAAAGAGATGCAAAGGAGAACCTGAGCGCCGCCTATAGCGACGCAATGAAACAACTCATCGCCAACCTTCGTAAAGATTTAAAACAACCAAAAATGTACTTTGTTATCGGTCGTTTATCGGATCATCTAAAAGAATCTCACAAGTCTTGGACTGCTGTCAGAAAATCTCAAGTTAATGTCTCCAAAGATGATCCACTAGGTGCCTGGATCGACTGTGATGACCTAAATAATAAAACAGGAAAAGACGGTAATGTTCATGACGATTTACATTACACAAAAGAAGGCTATGCACTTTTAGGAAAGCGTTATGCACGGCAAGCAAAACTTTTAATCGATGGAAAGAAACCTTCTCATAACGGACGCCCCGAATAACAACAATTCACAAAATGCTCATCTTTGATGCACATCTCGATCTAAGTCTCAATGCCATTGAATGGAACAGGGATCTTCGGAAAACAGCCCGAGGGGTGAGGGAGGCAGAATTCGGTAAGACTGATCTTCAGGGACGAGGCAATGGCACTGTCACTTTTCCAGAGATGCGCAGAGGAGGGGTTGGCGTTTGTGTAGCCACGCAACTGGCTGGATGCATGAAGCCCGCGGCCCCGGTCGGTTCATGGGAATCTCCTCACCAGGCATGGGCTATGACTCAGGCTCAATTGGCTTGGTACAGGGCCATGGAAGATGAAGGAGAATTGCGTCAGATCCTAAGCTCCACATCCCTAGCAAAACATTTAAAAGAATGGGAAATAGATTCTTTAAATACACCTATAGGTTATATTCTCAGTCTGGAAGGGGCTGATTCTTTAATTGATATCTCGTATCTTGAGAGGGCTTATAATTATGGCTTGAGAGCTATAGGTCTCTCTCATTTTGGGGCAGGCCGTTATGCATTAGGACACGATTGTAATGGGCCTTTGTCAGAAGCGGGGAAAGAACTTCTTAAAGAATTAAGTAAGTTAGAAATGATCCTTGATATTACTCACTTATCAGAACCTTCTTTTTGGCAAGTAATTGATACTTTTGAAGGCCCCATTTGGGCTAGTCATCATAATTGCCGCGCATTAGTTAATGATCCCAGACAACTCTCCAACGAGCAAATCGAAGCTCTCATCCAAAGAGGAGCTATTATCGGCAGTGCGTTCGACGCATGGATGCTGACGCCGGACTGGGTCAGAGGAGAATCTACGCCCGAAAAAACAAATGTGAGAATCTCCAATGTGGTCGACCATATTGATCACGTGTGTCAGATCGCTGGTAATTCAAAACATTCAGGAATCGGTACTGATCTTGATGGTGGATTTGGAACGGAACAATCACCCGCTGACCTCAACAGCATCGCTGATGTCACTTCAGTTGCTACTATACTTCTAGACCGTGGTTATTCAGAATCAGATGTGAATTCCATTATGCATGGGAACTTTGTCCGATTCGCAATAGAATCATTACCGTCCCAATGACTCAATCAAAGCATTTTAAGCAGGCAAAAAGGGAACTATTTTTTTTCCTAGCAGGATGGTTTTTTTTTTGCGGCCTGGGTCCTCATTTACTCTTACTTCAATGCCTATAAGGATCAGGGTCAAGAACCATCAATTACCCTTGGAATGCCATCATGGGTGTTCTGGGGAATTGCTATTCCCTGGATTTGCGCAACGGCCTTCACTATTTACATTAGTCTTTTTGTAATCAAGGATCATCCATTCATTAACGAGGAAGAGCAGAAGAAATGAATCCTGCTTTAATAAGTTTTGGAATATACGTTCTAGTAGTCTTTGTCCTGGCATGGATCGCAGGCAATAGCAGCTCAAAGAGCAAATCATTTGTTAGTGAATATTTTCTAGGAGGTCGAGCTCTCGGGCTCTGGGCATTTGCTCTGACTTTTGCTACAACCAATGCTTCGGGAGGAAGTTTCATTGGCTTCCCAGCAAAAATCTATACTCATGGTTGGGTACTAGCACTGTGGATTGCAGGATACATGACGGTTCCGTTCATAGCCATAGGACTCCTAGGAAAAAGACTCAACTATGTTGCCAGGAAAGTAAATGCCATCACTCTTCCGGAAGTATTAGGAAAACGGTTTAAGAATGAATCTGTCACACTTGTAGCAACGGGCATCATTGTCCTCTTCATGTTCTTCTACCTCATGGCACAGTTCAAGGCTGGAGGAATGATCCTAAGCACCTTACTTGCTGATGAACCACTATTCATAGAGGGCATCGAGTTCATCTCTCAATTCACACCTTCTGGAATGGATCCAGAATACTTACTCACTCTAATAATTTTTTCATTAGTCGTAATTGGATATGTTGTATACGGAGGATTTAAGGCCGTGGTATGGACCGATATAATGCAAGGAATTATTATGTTTCTCGGCGTTGCTATCATGCTTGTCCTTGTCTTATCACAAGTAGGAGGATTAGAGCGCGCCACGCGTGAACTTCATAAAATGGTTCCTCCTAAGACCTGTGTGGCAGTTTTTGAAAGGACCTCAGATAGTTCACAAGAAAAAATACTTATTAAAAAGGGGACCTGGTATAGGACAGCCGATGATGTTGCTTTTGTGGTTCCTTCTAAATCAACATTCATTAATAAAGGAAGTAATGAATCTTCTAGTGTGAAAGCATACCTTTATGATGATTCCAAGCCCCAAAGTTTCTCAAGAACATCCATAGCCCAGATAAAATCTACGAAAGGATACGCTTATGGAGATAATAAAAAAGGTGTTTACCTCTCAGCTCCGGGCCCAGATTTAAAAAAA
>JABSSR010000049.1 GCA_013213965.1 Verrucomicrobiales bacterium
AGACAGCAGATATAATACTGCGAGATTTTAAATCAGCCAAGCATTCCATAATACCTTCATATGGCCTACTTTTGTTGTTCCAGTTTCTGGTATAGGCTTCCCGATAATCTTTTACAACCTCTTCAATTAAATATTCATCATTGAGGCATTCATCAGGTAAAGATCTCTTGATCAGATTCTCCATACCATCACCAATGAAAAAACAATACTCCGCATAAGAATGTGTCGGGTACCCCCTTGCAACAAGAACCTCATTTACAGAATCCCCCAAATCCTCAATCGTGTCTAAGAGGGTTCCATCCAGATCAAATACAACTAATTTAATCAATTGTACTTAGAAACAGAAATTATTAATTCACCCCAGAAAGAGTTAGAAAGACTCTAGAAAGTCACCCTTATTTAATATCCTTAACCTCAAAGTGCCAATCTGTTCTCCACCGGTTCTCCTTATAGCGCCTGTAATCAAACACTTTAATCCCAGCAGCAAAAGAAAGAGCCTTGCGAACAGAATTGGCAATTTCAATGAACTCATCTCCAGGGGCGATAACTTCATTATTCTCTTCAACTAATGTCAACCAGTTTCCAGCAAACTGGGTCAATGAATCAAATCTGACTTTCATTACCAAGCCTGTAATTTTTTCTTCGTTAGGCTTAACAATACTAGCCGCTAGATCTTCAGTAAATTTTTTAGACGTACTCAAGAAAAACATTTCATCACTAATTGAAAGAGAGGGAAGAAAATCATTACTAACAAAAGGAAGCCCCATGAAATGAGTTGTCACATTCTTACCCTCACTGGACAATGAGTCAGGCAATTGAAATTCCTGACCAGGTTCCTGTCCTGGAACGGCAGCAGCAATCTCATTAATTACGGGGACCAACTCATCCCAAGCTTCACTTAGAAGCTTGCGATTTTTCACTGAATTATAGACAGCAACTCTCGGCAACTTTCCATTCTTAATGAATACTGCTGGAAAACCAGGAACCTTCGGCATGCTACCCTTAAGGTCCACAACTATACCGCCCTCAGATCCTAGTCCGTTGGCCACTTTATTTTTCATGATTCCCCACACCTTAAGGATTTTCGGTGTAAGCATCTGGTCAAACATTGCAAAAATTTGCCCTGCATCTTCGTCACCTTGGATTTTTACAGCCGATGATCCGATAATATGAAGTAATTCTGCTATCGTTTCAGTAATCTCAATTCCTGATGCACGATACTTTGGATCCTCAACAGCATTCAATAAAAAGAATGCATCTTTAGGAACATTCGGCGCCAATTTAAGAGATGAACTGGAATCCATTCCTGCAACACTGTACCCTCCAACAGAAGCCCATTTTAATCCATTCTCACGATACAAAACTCCCGCAGTTGAATCAATTGAGATATCCACAATCTTTGTGATCTGATTGCCAAAATTTTTCATGAGAGGCACCGCTTTAGTTAGATCAATTCCGCCCTCTTTCATTGATTCAATTAATTTCACAATTGAATCACTCATCGCCTTAAGACTGTCTTTGGCATAAAAAGCTGTAAGAGCAGATTTCGATAAATAATTATATGCCAAAATTTTCTTCTCCCCATAACCCTTAGCAAATTCAAAATCAGAAACAGCTAACAATGAATTCTCCTCACTTTTAGCAAATTTGATATGCTTATGGTCCGGACCAATTCCCAAAATCACATACTCGTCAATTGATCCGAATGAGAGTTCAACTTTTTTGGTATCTATAATCTTTTCCAATTTTGCAGCTAAATCCTCATCCCCTATCGCCTCGCGCATCTGCTCTCGAGCGCTATCATCAAAAACATCCTTTGCCGCGATACTCCAAGATCTGAATTTCTGATCCCCCAGAACCTTAAACTCGGAAGTGAGAACAAATGGTGGTAAATCAGCCTCCAGAGCAGATAATTGATTAACTAACTGAGCTGACATCCCTTTGCCCACTTTGGCTCCCGCTATAAATGAAGGTAACTGTAATTCCTGCATTAATTTTACATTCTTGCCTTCATCGGCTGATAAAAGCTCCTGCAGAAGATCCCTCATAAATTCTTCAGGATCAGGCTCATCATCCCCACCCAAACCCAAAGCAGAAAGCATCTGAGAACCAGCAACCTTTAATGAGATTTTATTATAAGCGTCATTTATCTCATTCAATTTTTCCAACTGTTCCGCTGTTCCATTACCAAAACCAAAGAAAGCATCCTCACCCACAAGATCCATTGCTGAACCCCAAGGCTCTGCTACTTCACTCAAATCAAATCCTGATTCCAACTCAAATAATTCGATGAGTTTTTTCCACGTATTACTTTTACCAATCTCCTGCGTAAATTGTTCAAGATGACGAAGTCCGTAAATTATCTCAGTGTCTTGAGGCATCCTTGAGACAAAACCGAATGGCTTTTTCTCTTTTTCGTCTTCCTGCGAATAAACAAAAGCTTGCCCACACAAATTTAGACAAGTTACTACTAATAAGGTTTTTACAATTTTACAGTTCATTTCAATGCGTTTATTTTATTCCGCTCTAATTGGGGATATTTAGAATCTTTTAACCAAGATAACTGTTAGTTTTTTCAATTCATATCGTCAAATTGACTTTTCGTCATTCTTATTAGCGAAAAATTAGAAAAACAATTAAGAAAAGTTAAAAGAAACAAACCCTAAACAAGTCGTCTCATAGTAATTAAATTCATATGTCATTCCATTATAATAATCTTCTCAATTTATAGCGGTTCTCATTTATTTATTTTAATTGCATCATTCCGCTAATATTTGAACAGACTTACGCTTTCCGTCATACCAATTAATATTCCTTGTCAGGTACATAATAGCTGCAATGACAACAAAGAGTCCTATTGATCCAATGAGTAACGCATAGTCCTGACTCCTTAATAGAACATAGAGATATCCATACAAGACACTAGCTATCAATCCTACAATGGAAGCCTTTAGTGAACTCTTAAGACAGACGAAAGAATATGAACCTATTAAAGCAACTACTGCTACGCTAGCTATTATATAGGCAGCAACAAATCCTATATGTTCAGCCAGTGATAATTCGAGCAAATAAAACACACACATACCTGCACCAAGGAGCAGGTATTGAAGGGGGTGTATACGAGACCCAGCCAAGATTTCAAATAGCCATAAAGTAATAAATGTCAGCATCAAAAATAGAGGTGCATATTTAACACTTCGAAACCCCATTCGATAATTATCAATAGGCACTAAGAATTTAACGCCAAAGAATGAAGCCTTAATGACTTCATTTAAGTTAGAGCCAGTTTTCCACTTCTGTGGATAATTACGACCAAGATAAGGCACATTCCATGTCGCACTGAACCCGTCAGCACTGATCTTATGGTTTCTGGGAATCCAATTTCCTACAAAACTTGGATCCGGCCAATCGGATTCTAATTCAATTTCAGTCTCATGCCCGTAGGGTGTAAAAAAAAGACTATCACTACCATTCAATTGCACAGGAAAAGAAAATTCAAACGCGTCACCTTCCAGATGACTTTCAAGAAGAGCGTGAATTCCAGGACCCCCATAGTTTAAGCCGAACGCTTGAGTCGTAGAACCTGGCTTAAAATTGATTTTTTCACCTCCCCAATCAAGGACACTTTGCTTAGTGATACCTTTCGAATCCGAAATTCCCAATGACAGGTATGATCGGCCCCAAAGAATATCTTCCGAACTGATTCCCCATGCCGAAAAGTCCGGCTTAGCAAACTCACCACTGATCGTCGCAGAAAAATTATACAAAGGGACCTGAAATATTCCTCTTTTCCTTGAATTGTTGGAACTGCGCCCATCAATTTTAAGTTTTTCCGGTAAGAAAGTGGCATATCGAATCTCGGTAGTAGTAAAATTTTCAACACGATCACCGGACGTTTTTTTCTCTACTGAGTGATGGGAATAAGGAACCGTAATCCATGGTCCCACTATGGCTTGATCACTTCCCCAACTACTCGTAACATCCATAAATGCTTCATCTTTAGTCTGCTTTCGCTCACGAATTACTCCATTAATCATTACGATTGGAATTTGCATTATGAGGATCAAAAAACCTATAAGGAGAGTCCTTAGGAACAGAGATTTCTTTATGGACTCCATTATAGGTAATAACCAATTATCCGTTTTATTAAGTGAGTTACTCATATCCTGTTTTTAGTGGGTTTTTTACATTTAAGTAGATAAAGAGAATACGTTTACTGCTTTCGTTAACTTTCAATTTTGCCTAGTTATCTGCAAAATAACTGAATGAGCAGATCAAACATTAATCATTGCTTTTTATTTATTAACTTTGTACGGCAAAGTATATCCTTGGTCAAGTAATTACTTTGTATTACAAAGTAATTGAGTTGCATCTTAAAAAAACCTCTGCAATTAACTTACACCCATCAATTAACGCATTCCTTTTTAACAGAACCTCGCGCCCGGAACCAAAATCGGATTAACCCATGAGTCGGACTAAAGATCCATGCCATAGCAAAAAATACCATACCGCAAACGACCGTAGCAGGCGCAGTAGGAATTTTTAATGCCACCGCTAAATGAACGCCTCCAATAGCACTCATAAAAGAATGTAAAAGGCTCAGTAGCATCATCATCCACAGCCTATCCGTTAAAAGATATGATGTGGCCGCCGGAAGGATCAACATTGCAATGACTAGAATCGCCCCAACTGATGAAAATGCCGAAACAACAACAACGGACAGTGTACACATCAATAGATAATGAACTAGTCTCGGACTAATTCCTATGGTTGCTGCCAAATTTGGATCAAAAGAACTTACAAGTAATTCCTTATAGAATAAAACAATCAGAAATCCAACCATGAGCACAACCATGCCCATCGTTAAAGCGACTCCAGGTAAACCCATTGTGATTTTTTCCTTAGAAGAAAGAAAGTCAAGTTTACCAAAAAGAACGCAATCCAAATCCAGATCAGTATGACTACCATGTAAAGATATAAGGATTACACCAATGGCAAACATTGTGGAAAAAGTAATCCCGATAGCAGCATCCTGTTTGATTCGAGTGCGCGAATGCAACACCTCAATGATTAATGTTGTTATAACTCCAGCTACCAAAGCACCGATGAACATTGGAGTCTCAGATCTTGAATCAGTGAGCATAAATGCAATAGCTATGCCAGGAAGTACACTATGGCTGATAGCATCTCCGACCAAAGAAATACGTCTTAAGACAAGATAATTACCGACTAGCCCACAGGCTGCAGTAACAAAAAACGCCATCGCAAGTATAGGCCAATATGCCGAAGCATGCCTTTCCCATGGCTCTATAAATATTTGATAAGAACTCATGTCCCTGCTCTCCCTGGAATAGGCTTTCCGTGAGGATCTTCCTGAGGATAATCCAAATAAGATTCCAACTCAGAAACCTTCTCTTCACTTAGAAAATGCTCTACCTTTTCTGCATCATCGTGCACATGATCAGAAGCATAATTAGCTTCGTTCGTTAGATAAAGTTCCCATAGTCTATGATTACGAACAACTGACCGAGCTTTCATAAATCCATCATCGGTCAGACTGACTTTTTCACCTTCCAACTGAACTGATCCCAATCTTTCCATATTTTTTAATTCTGTAACTACCTTCGCCATAGACATTTTACGAAGATTGGAAAGATCCTTCAGTGATACTGTATTTCCTGATCTTTCCATACCCTCACTTTCTAGGATATGGTATATCGATTTAAGAGAATTCTCTTCACGTACTTTTCTGGCACGAGAACGGTGCCTTAACCACTTAGTAAATCTACCATGCTTAGGTGAAAAAAAGTAAGCTACAGTGAAAATTGAACTGGCAGAGAGAACCATGAATGGCCCTGTAGGAAGGTTGCTCCCGAGGAAAGATAAGAACACACCAAGAACGGCAGATAACATTCCAACTCCCATTTCTATCCAAAGCATACGATGCATACGGTCAACCAGAAGATACGCTGTGGCAGCCGGTGTAATAAGCATCGCTGAAACTAAAACAACACCAACAGCCTGAAGGGAAATAACAATAGCGAAGGCCAAAAACAGTTGAAATAAAGCTTCCAAAATCC
>JABSSR010000490.1 GCA_013213965.1 Verrucomicrobiales bacterium
AACTGAAACTCTCTTCATATTTTTAGATTCGAGTAGTTCTTTAGCGTTAGCCCTGAACGGTTGAACTTATAATGAGGGGAAGCAAGGTGATAAAGCCTATGTATCCAAACCTAGCTCAGGTTCAGTTCCTGAAGCATGACTGGGTGCAGCGATGCCCAGTTTTTCATAAGAGCGTTTCATTGCTACTCGACCCCTGGGGGTCCTAGTGAGCATTCCCTGCATGACGAGATAAGGCTCATAAACTTCTTCGATCGTTGAGGAGTCCTCGCCGACCGCGACGGCCAATGAATTTAGTCCCACGGGTCCACCGTCAAATTTGTAGATCAGGGCCTCGAGTATTCTCTTGTCCATTTCATCGAGGCCATCATCATCAATGTCGATCATTTTAAGGGCCCCGTCTGCAATGTCCTGGGTAATGATGCCGTCCGCTTTGACCTGAGCAAAGTCCCGGACCCACCTCAATAATGAGTTTGCAATTCTGGGAGTTCCTCGTGAACGGGAGGCGATTTCAAGTGCACCGCCCGATTGAATCTCAACCTTGAGCAGGTCAGCTGATCTGCTCACGATCTTAGTCAGTTCCTCTGCATTGTAGTAATCGAGCCGGTTCGTCATCGTGAACCTTGATCTGAGAGGGGCGGTCAGCATTCCGGCACGTGTCGTTGCTCCGATCAAGGTGAACCTCGGTAATGAGAGCTCAATGGTTCTGGCATTGGGGCCCTGATCAATGATGATGTCCAGGCGATAGTCCTCCATTGCCGGATACAGATATTCTTCGATGGCCGGGTGCAGCCTATGGATCTCATCGATGAATAAGACGTCACCCCTCTTAAGGTTTGTGAGTATACCGGCTAAGTCCCCAGCCTTTTCAATTTGTGGCCCGCTCGTCGAATGTAATTTGGATCCGGTAGCGGAGGCGATGATATGTGCCAGAGTCGTTTTGCCAAGGCCTGGGGGGCCGGACAATAAGATGTGAGCCAGCACATCTTTCCTCTTTTGTGCGGCTTCTATCATTAAGGAAATCCGCTCTTTGATTTTTTCTTGTCCAAAAAATTCCGTCAATTCTGGCGGTCTCAAAGAGATATCAAGGTCTGTTTCTTGGGCTTCTGTGGCTTCTGTATAAAAATTTTCCTGCACGATTTATTTAATTTTTCCTATTAATATCACTTGAAGCGAACAAAAATTAATTAATATTAACAAACTTTTATAAACTTAGCCATTAAACCAAATAATTATATAAACAAAAGCAGAGCTCATTAATACCATAATTTACTCATTATAAGTAATTTATATAAAATAATGGATTCAATCTGTGATCCATAAGTTAACAAAAGAAGACAAAAGAAAAACAATTAACTTTCACTTATTATTTAATTAATGGCTTGAATGGAGCCGAGCCATTTGCCCATAATCCTCCTGATCTTCAATAAGATACTCCGAATACCATAATGACATCTCACTCAAGGCAATTAATCCAAGCCGCGTTCATTTTCCTTTTTCTAGTACTTGGTCAATCCTTTCTACATGCTGAGAAGATCACTGATATTTCTATTCAGTATGCCGGAGCTCAAACAGTTGACCGCGCTGCTCTCATTACCCAGATACGGAGTAAAGTTGGTAGCGAACTGGATGCGATGGAGGTCGAGAAGGACATCAAGAAACTTTATTCAAGTGGTCTAGTCGATAATGTGAGGGTATTGACTGAGCCTCATGATGGTGGCGTTCGTGTTATCTTTCTGGTCCGGACCCGTGCTATTTTAGGGGAAGTTTCTTTTATTGGAAATTCTTTAGCCACTAACAGATTGCGCAAGGAGACGGAACTTGAAATTGGTGAAGCATTTGATGATACGGTCCTTGAAACGGCTCGCGTGAATTTGGAGGACCTGTACAAGAGGAAGGGCTTTTCCAATGTAGGCATCACTTATAAAGTTGACGGTGCAGAGAGGCCTGGATTTTCTAGGGTGACATTTGTTGTGGATGAGGGTGTTCTGGAAAGGCTCAACAAGATTAAATTTTATGGCAATGAATCCATTTCCGATCGGCTCCTCTCAGGACAGATGCATGTGAAGGCGAGCCGTGCCTATAATATTTTCAAAAAGAACAAAGGAATCGATTCTTCTGAACTCGAGGAAGACATTGTGAGGATCGAAGAGTATTATCGTAACGAAGGATACATTAATGCACGTGTGACTGATGTGGTGCGTGAGCCTGCAGGTAGTAAGGTTGATCTTGTCATTCATATCAATGAGGGAAATAGGTTTACGGTAAATGAGGTTTCTGTTTCAGGAATAAAGGCCGTGTCGCAGAAGGATGTTTTGCCTCTACTGGAGATGAGAGAGGGTGCTGTTTATTCTTCTGAAAGCATCAATACGGACCTGGCTGGGTTGCGCAGGTATTACTCGGATAACGGC
>JABSSR010000491.1 GCA_013213965.1 Verrucomicrobiales bacterium
AATGAAAGTAGGTGATTTTGAAATGAATGACAAAGAATATAAAGATCTCATGTTGAGGTTCGCAAAAGAGCTTGACGACGTGGGCGTGACGGAGAATGTGAGGAAGGTTATCGAAGACCGCTATGCCCGGACTCCTAACCTGGACTCTCTTTCAGCACGCGGAGTTACTTTTGATAATCATTATGACACGACTGCGATTTGCATGGCAAGTAGGGCCACTATACTTACCGGGAAGTATGAATATGAACACGGTTGCAACTTCACAAAAGGTAAACTTAAGGCCAGCGATTTTGCGCGAAGTTATCCATTGTTATTGAGGCGGGCCGGATACTTAACTGCTTTTGCTGGTAAGTTCGGAGTGGACCTTGCTGAAGGGTTGCCTGTCAGCTCTTTTGATAAGTGGGGAGGAGGCAGTGGCCAAACCAGTTACGTTACCTTGAGGAACAAATGGATGAAAAACTATGCAAAAAAATATCCGCACTCCACTCTTTCTTATGGTGCATTTGGCCGTGATTTCATTAAAGAGGCAACCAAGACCGATAAGCCTTTTTGTCTGTCTGTCAGTTTCAAGGCTCCTCATATGCCTGATACCCCCGATTCAAAATTTAATTCCATCTATAAGGATAAGACTTTCAAGAGACCCGCTAACTTTGGGCGAGAATATGCAAAACATCTTAGCTCTCAAAGCAAACAGGGCCGACAGTGGGAGAGGTGGGACAGTTGGGGTTACAGTAGCAGATATGATGACGTGATGCGCAAGTACCATCAGCTCGTTCATGGTATTGATTTTGCGACTGGAATGATACTAGACGCTCTCCAAGAGAATGGAGCCCTAGACAACACGGTAATTATTTATACTTCGGACAATGGATTCCTTTGCGGTTCCCATGGTTACGGATCCAAGGTACTTCCTTATGAGGAATCTGTACGTGTTCCCATGATCATTTTTGATCCGAGGCATAAATCTCGTGACCAGAGAATCAGAGTCTCGGCACTCACTGGAAACATTGATATTGCTCCTACGATTCTTGAATTGGCTGGCTTGAAAGCCGATCCAGAAACGGAAGGGAAGAGTCTGCTATCGTTATTGGATGAGCCAGAAAAAGAGATTCATTCACAATTATATTTAATGAATTGTTGGGGACCTGCAGCGGCTCAGAGCTTGGGAGTTGTTACCCGTGATTGGAAATACATCTATTGGTATTATGGCAAAGAAATGAATCCCGCTGAAGAGCTATTTGATATGAGAAAAGACAAGCTGGAGCTCTTCAATGTTGCTAATGATACCCAACAAAAGAAAGCGCTCCAATTTATGCGCGGTCATTATGATAAGGCCGTAGTCTCCATTAAAAACAAAGCAGCTCCAACACATAAAGTTTATGGAAAACTTTTCGATCGCAAGATTCCCTGGAACCAAAAGGAATCATTAATCAATTCCTTTAAGAATAAGTAAAATGATCGACAAAATTTTTTACCAGACACACAGCTGATCTGTGCATAAAGTAATTTTCTAAATGCGGAAATTAATCATCCACCCAATTGCATTTTTAGGTTCTTTTTATTATTTGTTCAGCGCTCTTTTAATTTGTAGTTGTACTACAACACAAATCGAACAATCAAATTCCAAGAACCAAACAACTTCAATAAAATCTTCGACGGGGGCCCTATCACCTGCTCATCTTTATCGTGAAATCAAAGTAGTGAAAAAGTTCATACCTAAGGGTCGGTATGGCAGAAAATATAAGAGGACAATGAAGCCTCGTTACATCACGGTCCATTCTACCCAGAATTATAATGGGGATGCTTGGGATCATGCTCGGGCACTTGCAAAAGGCAAACTGAGGGCTCCAAAAAGGCGAAATGGAAACCGTATTGGGTACCTGACATGGCATTTTACCGTTCAGGAGGACGTGGTCATACAGCACTTGCCTACGATAGAGCAGGGGGAACATGCTGATTTTAATGGTCCAGGAAATAATTATTCGATCGGGATAGAAATGTGTGAACATCGTGGCAATAGCAGGCAAAGTACCCTGGACAGGACAGCCAAACTTTGTGCTTCTCTTATGCATCAGTATAAAATTCCCTTAAAGAATGTTGTCCCGCATCAGCATTGGCCCCGCAAAGGAACCAAGCAAGAACACAAAAATTGTCCCCATTATTTAATGACAAACGGACGACCAGGAAAAAAATGGTCTCAATTTTTACGCTCTGTAAAACGTCAATATAATCGTATTCAAGTTCCTCAGGCCGTGGCCATGACTGGAAATGAATAATTCAAAGTGTCCTGATTATATATGCGATTAGTGTCACGTTTTAACTCACAAGGTTTTGTTCTTTTAGCCAGTATTATTCTACTAATATTAGTCCCATTTGATGGGAAGGCTGAGGAGGAACCGATTTTCCATACATGGGAAGAGCAGATACCGGTCATGGCACATCTTGCCGTATCGATGAATGGAACAGTTCTTTTGTTTAGAGAACAACGCGATGAGGGCTCGATTGAGGTTAAGCGTAGTGAGGATGGAGGAAAGACATGGGGAGAATTCTTAGTCGTTGGCAAGCGCGTTGATTTGGGAGCAGATATGTCTGATGATGGTCGATACAAGGGAGACCATGTGGGATGGAGTGAGCTTGCCAATGTGACGGTTGATGAAACGAGTGGTGACATATTGGTCTTTGCTGGTGGTCTCAAGCCTGCTCAGATTCTCTATAGGAGTAAGGATCATGGAAAGACTTGGGCACAGGAAAAAATCATAATGAATTCGGACAAGAATGGCTGGCTCGCAACAACGTATTGCTGTGACCCCGGCATTACTATTCGTCATGGCAAAACAAAGGGTCGGTTATTGATGCCTGCTCAGGTTTTTGTAGGACCTGTTCATAATGATGGGACCAGAACTTACCTCAACAAGGGTCAGGGCCGTAAGTTTTTTGCTAAGAGGTACAGCAATGCTCTTTACAGCGATGATGGTGGCAGGACTTGGACTCCCAGTGAGCCTTTCCCTCTTCTTGGTACTTCTGAACCGTCCTTATGTGAATTGAAAAACGGACACATCTATTACAATGCCCGGACCCATGTTCGTCGGGGAAATAAACAAGTCGGCATCAGTGAAGATTTCGGAAAATCATGGGAAAACGCTCACGAAGACGATGAGCTCTTCGATGGTCCGCCTGATGATTATGGCTGCAAGGGAGCCCTTGTCCGAGTTCCGGGCCAGGATACCGATGTTCTCCTTTACAGCTCACCTGGCAGAAAAGACAAGCGTGAAGATATTACCATAAAGGTAAGTTTTGATGGGGCTAAGAGCTGGCCCGTAAGACGCCTGGTCCGAAAAGGACCTGGCAATTATACATGGATGGCCGCAGGCCGTCCGGGAACACCCAGTGAAGGGATGATTTATCTGGTGTCGAATAAGGATTGGATGGCCCGCTTTAATCTCGCGTGGCTACTTGCTGAGTAGTTAAGTCTCATTTCCTATGGAAGAGAGAACCATTGACACTAAGAATAAAATTCTATATTCATCGGAGCATGGGGTCCTTGCATCTTAAGAGATTCAATTATTTTTTGATGGCATTAGTTCTGACTTTTCCATCAACAATATTAGCTGCAGAAGATGCCGCTTTGGATCAATATTTTGTAGCTAACGCCGCCTATAACAGAAAACTATATCCGGTTGCAGTCACGCAGTTTCAAACCTTTCTGCAAAGGCACGGGAACCATCCAAAAGCGGACCTGGCACGGAGGGGTCTAGCCCTCAGTCAATATGCGCTGAAACAATATGACAAGGCCATGCCTCAATTTGCTGCACTGTTAGCCAAGCCCAGGCTGGATAAGACAATTAACAGGGAACGATTAATCATGCTGCAGGGCCAATGCATGTTGTTTTCCTCAAAAAAGGACGAAGCTAGGCAGCTCTTTATTGCTCAGCTTAATAATCTTAAAAATCCTACATTCAAGACCGCAGCACTTGCTGCCATTTGTGATATTTCTTTTGGTAAATCTGAATGGGATAAAGTTCTTGAATGGACCAAGAAGCTTTCCGCATCTAAGCCCAGCCCAGACCA
>JABSSR010000492.1 GCA_013213965.1 Verrucomicrobiales bacterium
AGAACTTGAGCGTTGCTGTGATCCTACCTGAAATATTGCTTTTTGTTTTGCAGCTTCTTTGTAAACGGCCTGACCTTCAGCAAAGAGGTGAGTGATTGGCTTTTCACAATAGACATCTTTCTTGTTTCTAAGCAATTCAAGGCAAGCCAATGCGTGCCAGTGGTCCGGAGTACCAACAATGACCGCATCGAGCTCCTTCATTGCAGAAAGGTCGCGATAATCTGAAAATGTTTCACATCCTTTGTACTCACCACTCTCTGTCTGTTTAGCGTATTGCTTATTCACATGATCCTTGGCTCGGTTCATGTTATTCTTGTCGGGATCACAAACAGCGATGGCTTGAGTGCCAGCCTTATTCATCAGGTTCCGCAAGTTACCCGTGCCTTGACCGCCACAACCAATGAGGCCGAGAGTAATACGATTACTTGGAGCATTGGCTCCCAGTACTGAGGAGGGTACGATAGTTGGTGCGGCCAATGCACTGGCCGCTGAGGTTTTAAGGAAATTTCTTCTCTTCATAAAATCCAGTCTCTCGAAAAGACTTTTCTATTCAAGAAAAAACGATGAATTTCCACTTAATTTCGGTGAAAATAGTATTTTGCTAGGGAAAAAGAACCTCCAACAAAATCACTTTTTTCTGATAGCTGAGGAATTCCAGACCGGCTGAGTCCAGGCCTGTTCCTTTTGTCCATTGAAAGATGGACGAGGATGGTCCTTACTGGAAGTGACAGTGGCCCGGAAATACCACTCATTATTCTTGAGTTTATATTTTACCTTAGTTCCTTTAATAGTCGCTAGGGTTTCTCCGACAAGATCCGGTTTATTTTCATTCCCTTTTCGGGTCCCAATGATCTTCGTCACATATTCTGTACCAGTATCCGCTTCAATTTCAAATTCGAGGGTTCCCTTTGTCTGGTCCCTCAGGAGATTTTTGAAATGTACTCCACTCGAACCATAAAAATTTCCAGAGTCCATTGATCTTACGATAGAGTCTTCCTCAAGAGATGAGGACTGAACCATGACCCAGCCCCTCCCGGGCTTTACATCTCCTCCATGATAGTAGTGCGAATCGTCAGAGGAAATTCCATAGAGTGGATCGGACTTGAGCGTTGCAAGGCGGATGGTATTTGCAATGTCCCATATTTTTTCATCACCGGGCCTCTTTGCGTCTCCAAGATGATTGATCCCGGGATGACCATTGTATACCTCGAAGAATTTTTCTTCCAAGACATGAGCGAGATCCTCAGCAGTAATTGACCATCCAAAGTTTGGATGATTTAAGTGAGAAAGCATCGGTTTTTTATAGCGCACGGATTGTTCCCTCACTGCAATGATATTGTTTCGCATTGTGTCACGGAGTGAAGTTCCTTTTTTTGGAACGATGAGCTCTTTGAGATTCATGCCGTTTGTATG
The DNA here is from genome assembly GCA_013213965.1 of Verrucomicrobiales bacterium. Lineage (GTDB taxonomy): Bacteria > Verrucomicrobiota > Verrucomicrobiia > Verrucomicrobiales > DEV007 > EC70. The sequence goes on from JABSSR010000492.1 coordinate 1,414, forward strand.
GACTGGAGATCCACCAAAACTATTGGTGATTTCCTCTCCTTCGATAAAAATAAAGTCTCCCCCCTTTTCAAATTTGGGACGGATTTCCTTCAGAGTCTTCAGCCGAACTTCTTGTTTTTTATCTTCTCCACGCAGTTCGACCCAGTCCTTACCAAAGGTACTTATATATTTTTTTAATGTTGCGACACCGAGCGTTCTTCTTCTCTTTTCAATTGCACCAACATTCATCCATTTTTCACCTCTGCTCAGTATGTTATGATCAGATAGGACCAAGAAATGGTAACTATTATCCTTGTAAAATTTAGCAATCATTTCGGGAAAATCATTTCCATCACTCCACAATGAATGGGTGTGGGTATTGCCTTTGAACCAGTGCATCTTTTCTTCAGCAGGACTGAGGTCAGCAGCTAAAAAAAGAAAAGAAATCAAGGCTAACAAAGGCAAAGCGGAAAAAGTCATCGCCAAAATGCTAACAAATGCATTCAAACAAGACAACAGCGCTTTAAAGGGCATTAAATACTCTTGTCTGATGGGCCGGAACCGTGCATTTTCGTTCAAAGAACAATTATTAAGATTATCCATGCGTTATTTATTTTTATCTGCTGCCATTTGTCTAATTTCGTTATCTCAAAATTCTATTGCCCAGAACGTAGCTCCTGAAGGGTTTGAGGCATTATTTAACGGGAAAGACCTTAAGGGTTGGTTCGGTCACGGAACCAAGGATCCTAGAACATTATGGAAGATGTCCCCAGAAGAGCTCAAGGCGCATCAAGAAAAGACACTCAAAGATGTCAATG
>JABSSR010000493.1 GCA_013213965.1 Verrucomicrobiales bacterium
CCGAATATCCTCGAGATCCCAAGCATTTTTCTTAAATAGATTCGATTACAAATCCACCGTCTTACCGCTACGGAATGCTTCATCCGCTGCAATCACAATGCGCAAACTGTTAACCGCATCATTCATGTGATCGCCCAGATCCACGTCATTAAGAATTGCATTCAGAAAAATTTCCTGTTCACGATAACAGAGACCATCGTGATCAGGCTCATCAGCACAATCAATGACTTCATCTTCCTTAACAAATTCACCATCCTCATTCAGCTCCGAGTGATGAAGTTTAATTGATTCAGCCTTTGAGTGAGCATCAACATCATCTGTCTCCTCCCCCTCACCCATTCCTGAAATACTAACTGATCCTTGTGGTCCCACAACATCCTTCACAAAAAAAGCAACTTCGCTCATCATCGGACCCCAACCAGCCTCATACCACCCTACGGACCCGTCTTCAAAAGTTACCTGTAGCTGTCCGTAATTATACATTCCTTCATTAAGTTCTTCACTTAAGCGTGCTCCTATTGCACTTACTCTGACGGGCTTAGACCTGGTCATCTGACACATGACGTCCACATAATGGACTCCACAATCAACGATCGGAGACATTGAATTCATCAAACACTTATGCGTTTCCCAATTTTTCCCAGATGACTGTTGATTGAGATTCATACGCATTACCAAAGGCTTGCCCAGAGTCTGTGCTACCTCGATAAACTTCATCCATGATGGATGAACTCTAAGAATGTATCCAATGACCAGCTTCCGGTTAGCCGATTTTGCCATTTCAACAATTTCCTGAGCCTCATCTACGCTCTCTGCGATAGGCTTTTCTAAAAATACATGAGCTCCTGCCGCAAATGCTTTTTTCGCATAATCTGCATGAGTGTCAGGATAAGTATTTATTGATACCGCATCAGGCTGAGACGCAGCTAATGCTTCTTCATAATTAGAGAACTGCGGATAATCGGTCCCAAGTATTTCAACCAAATCCTTCCGGGATTTTTCACCACGTGAAACCAGCCCTACTATTTCATAACCTTCCATCAAATGGTAAGCCTTAGCGTGTGACTTCCCCATATTACCGCAACCAACAACTAGAATTTTGACAGGATCAGGCATGGGCTTTATGGGAAAAATTAAACTTATACTGATTCGGTTGGAGGCTCCTCAATCGTAGCTTCTGTCGAATCAGTAGATTTGGACTCATTAAACAAAAAGTAAAAAGCTACAAGAACGGCAGCAGCCATCGCTGCAGGAAAATACCAGACGGCATCCCAATTAATCACTCCGGTTTTCTCGTGAGTTTGCAGCGAAGTCCACCAACCATTCACATTACCACCAATAAACATCCCTACTCCCAGAGTCACAAATGCAATGAAACCTTGGGCCTGAGATCTAATATCGGCTGGTGCCTTCTTATCAACATAAAGTTGCCCAGTAAAGAAAAAGAAATCATAGCAAATACCATGAGCAATGACACCCAAGAAAAGTAAATACTGCGCGTCCTGACTGCCCGCAGCAAAGAAAAGGTATCGCAATACCCAAAAAGCCATTCCAATTAAGAGCATTCTTTTGACTCCTAACTTAATTAACAGGAATGGAACAAGTAATAGAAAGAAAATCTCTGAAACCTGACCTAATGCCAGAACTCCCTCAGAATTACTTATATCCATTGCTTTTAGATACCCATTCGCACTCTGATAATAGAAAGATAAAGGGATACAAATGAGGAGAGAACAAATAATAAAGACAGCAAAGGACTTGTCCTTCATTAAGGACATTGCTTTGAATCCAAGAACATCACCAATCCCTATACTTTGTCCTTTCATTTTAGGAGGAGTATTAGGAAGAAATATAGAAAAAACGCCCAAGAGAACAGAAGCTCCAGCGCCAATTAATAACGGCAGATTAGTAAGTCCTAAACCTTTAGAATCAGCTGGCGCTTCAGGCCCTCCTAAGAATGCAGGCATTTGAAATTTTAGAATCTCTTCAGCTCCGACCAAGAAACTGCTGCCCACGACCACTCCTGACACAATCCAACCAATGGTCCCAAGTGTCCTGATCGCCGGAGCTTCCTTCTGAGGGTCCTTCACTGATTGAAACAGAACTGAATTAGCTAGAGCTAAAGTCGGCATATAACAAAACAAGTGCGCTAATAAATATGGGATAAAAGATGCCCAGTCAGTGGCCCGAGATGCCATAAACAAAAAGAATCCTCCCACCAAATGCAAAACAGCTAAAACTATCTGAGAAGGGAAAAATTTGTCAGCGACCATTCCAATAAAAATTGGAGAAACTATTGCTGCGAGCCCAGTAGCACCGTATGCAAACCCTATCTTAGTTGCATCCACTCCTAATCCATCTAAAAAGGGGAACATCGGTACATACCAGACTCCCCAGATGAAAAATTGAAGAAACATCATTACTGATAAACGACTCTTTAAGGCGGTTACTTCGTTTGCTTGTGACATAGTAAATAATTAAATAAGTAATTAGTTCAGAATAATCGGTTTATTAATAAGAAAAAGAAAATACCATTAATGAATTGCCGGTTTTTACTTGATCTCAATTTTTCTTCGAAGCTTTTCTCTACTTCTTCTTTTTC
>JABSSR010000494.1 GCA_013213965.1 Verrucomicrobiales bacterium
TAACGGATAGTGGCTCCAGTAGTCTCACTTGAGATTTGCAGCATGAAAGGTTCTGTGAAGAAGCCTCGATCCACACTGAACTTAGTGTCCTTAACGAAACCTAGTGCGATACCTCCTTCGTTGCGTTGCTTTGGAGTGGCCATTTCTAAGTAACCTTCATTGAGGTTCTCCGGATCCAGTCCGTAAGAGATGCCCTGTTCTTGAGTTGGAAATTTAGAGGCAAATTCGCTAATTATTTCAAGGGCACCATCAGAATTGATTCTTGTTAAGGCAAGGTATTCGCCACCTGAATCAAGGCTAAAATTCGTGTGTTGTTCATATCTGGGATCAGTTCTGTCTTTTCCTGAGGCAAAAATTACAAGGTACTTATTAGCTTTGATCGTTTGCTGAGTAAAAGCCCACTTATCCAACTGATCCTTGTCGTCTGTGAGGTAGTAACCAAGTAAACTCATAGTTTCGTTGGTTGGATTCCAGATTTCAATCCAATCAGGTCTATCATTATTTAAGTCGGTAAGAGAACTTCCTCCAGTCGCCATTAATTCATTGATGAGGAGGTGTTCGAGTGACGGGAAAACAGGAACTTCACCGGGATCTGTGGGGTCATACCCTTTTTCCAATTCATATTTGTCATTTGCACCGTCCTGATCCGTGTCACGATCATTAGGATTTGTATTGTACTTTACGAGTTCTTCTCGGTCATTTATGCCGTCACCGTCCGAATCACTAAGTAATGGATCGGTTGCGGGCTGTCCGTTTATTTCCTCTGCATCGCTTAGTCCGTCCTGGTCCGTGTCAGGGTTCGCGGGATCAGTGAGATGAACTATGTGTTCAATATTATCATTTATTCCGTCACCGTCAGAGTCCTCTGAGGTTGGGTCTGTTCCTAAGTTAAATTCCTCCAGATTTGTTAGACCATCACCGTCGGGGTCGGAGGATTGACCTAACAGAATGTTATTAAAGTAATTTAATTCCCAGGAGTCGGGAATGCCGTCTTCATCATTATCGTCTGGAGCATGGACTCCGGACTTGAATGCGAGGTAATCAATTTCAACGGCTGCAGTTTCGGTCGTAGAAGAAAGCTGTAATGAAATGTAGGGGAAACTTTCTTCGGTCCCTCTTGATAGACCAATGGCCCTAGAAATAAACGGTGCGATAGATCCGTTCTTGTATGCTCTTAACTCGTAAAGTTCGTTATTGTTTTTACTTTCTTGGATAGTGATCCAAAATTCATTCCAGACCGTAGGGTCGAGATTATGGAATATAGGATTGTTGGAATCACTTACGAAGAAGCCGTCGTCGGGAAAGAATGCATCGGTTCCTTTGATGCCAAGAGAAAAACTAATTCTGCCACCACTTCCTCTCAGGTTAATGATCCCTTTGGCATTCGCATGTGGAGCAAGGCCATTGGGTGAGTCAATTAGATAAGGTGATGAATGAGGAACTTTGATTCGGAAAGCAATGGTTGCGCCTAATTTCAAGAAATTTGGTTGGATGCCTTCCTGGATTAATAAATTATGCGTCAAAGCAAGTCTTCTATTATTGTTCCTGCCTGAGCTGGTGACTGCGTCTACCATGAGTAGCGCGGTATTCCCCGGTTCATTTTTGATAGGAACTATTGTAATTCCACCTGGATTTCCAGAATCTGGAGTTGTGCCGTCCCACTGATCAGAATTATTATTATGATCCCATGTCCCATCCAATGCGGCATCAGCAATGTTCTCTGCTAGATTTCCTGTAAATTGATAATCCCAACCGTTTATTGGGTCTGGATAATTCTCTGCATTGCTCTTGGAGATTTGCAAGAGGACTGCAAAAATTAAAATAATTTTGCTTTGGTGCATTAAATTTTATAACAAATTGTATTTGGTGGGAGCTGAACTAGCTCGATATACATAAGTCATTTCTAGTCATGTAGTGTTGGGGGAAATTTCCTTAAATTATATCTTAAATATTTATACTTTCCCACGGTTGTAAGCTCAGGCCAATTATAAATTTTATGGAAAGGGTTCACTAATCTAGAAACCAACAGTTTGTCTAAGATTCATACATAAAGCATTACTGAATAGTTAACGAATTTTTTTATGGATTACTCATTTATGTAAGACTTGAGCGTTGACTGAAAGGCCTCAGGTCGTTCTTATTGAACTCCGAAGCAATGCGATGCAATAAGTGTGGAAATATTAACGATAAAGTAGTCGATTCACGCGAGGCCAAAGATGGTCTGTCCGTCAGGCGTAGGCGTGAGTGCCTAGATTGCGGGCATAGATTCACTACTTATGAGCAGTTGGAGCATAGCGACATACGCGTTGTCAAGCGGGACGGCATTCGGGAGCCTTTTAGCCGTGATAAATTATTGAATGGATTGGTAAAAGCCTGTGAAAAACGCCCTGTAAGTATTGATATTCTTGAAAGAGCAACAGATAAAATTATAGCAGAAATTCAAACCGAAGGTTCTAAAGAAGTGCTGACTCAGGTGATAGGAGCTCGGGTCATGTCGATGCTTGAAGCCATTGATCCGGTCGCCTATGTAAGATATGCATCGGTCTACAGAGAATTTCAAGATGTTGGTGAGTTCATTGATGAGATCGAGTCGCTCGGGAGGCGTCCGGCCAAAGGATCAAAGGACTCTGATTTTTTTAGACAATAGCTTGCCTTGCCTAACTGAATTGGCACATCATATGCTCTATAATAATCAATTAATATAATCCCCATTTAATCTCCAACCTCAGTATTAATAATATGGTTTGTCAGCCTGATCTTTTACCTCTTTTGAAATTTGGCGATTACGAAGTCGTTAGCTATGAGGCTCGCTGGCTTTCAGATGAA
>JABSSR010000495.1 GCA_013213965.1 Verrucomicrobiales bacterium
AAGGACCCCAGGAATTAAGCGTACAACGGAATCAATGAAAACAGCAGCGGCAAGAGCTCCATTTGTTAGAACATAATCACCAATAGATATCTCCTGATCCACTAATCCTTGAACTACACGATGATCAATTCCCTCATAATGGCCACAAAGAATAATCAGATGCTTAGATGATACTGAAAACTTACGAGCCATTTCCTGATCGAACTGGCTGCCCTGAGGCGTCATGAGAACGACACTAGTTTCTTCTTTACGAAGATCTCTGACAGCAGCAAAGAAAGGTTCCGGTTTCATTACCATTCCTGGCCCACCCCCATATGGCTCATCATCAACTTTACGGTATTTATCTGTAGTCCAATCCCTAAGGTCGTGTATTCGAATCCCAACAGTTCCTTCGTCAGAAGCACGGCCAAGAATACTCTCAGAAAGAGGGGCACGTACTACCTCAGGAAAAATTGTCAAAACATCAATGTCAAGGCGTTCACTCATTGCTATTTTTTAATCGATACAATAACTAATCCTCTTTAGGCGTATGTCCCCTCAACTTAGCTTCGATGAATTCATCAATACCTCCATCCATCACATCATTCACATTACTGGTTTCATAACCTGTACGGTGATCCTTAACCATCTGATAAGGCTGAAAAACATAGGAACGAATCTGGCTTCCCCAAGCAATTTCCCCCTTCTCTCCATACTGACGCTCCATTTCCGCTTTCTTCTTGTCCTCCTCAAGCTGAAACAGCTTGGCACGTAACAATTGCAAAGCAACTGCACGATTCTTATGCTGACTGCGCTCAGCGCTACAACGAATTAAGATACCGGATGGATGATGCTTTAGAATAACCGCCGTCTCAACTTTATTAACATTCTGCCCTCCCTTACCTCCACTACGGGTAGTGGTAATCTCATATTCCTTTTCATCGATTTCTATATCCTCGTCATCTTCAATCTCTGGAACCACATCAACACTGGCAAACGAAGTGTGCCGTCTTGACTGCGAATCAAAAGGAGAAATACGAACTAGTCGATGGACTCCGCGTTCTGCCTGCAAGTAACCATAAGCGTGCATACCACACACTCTGAGAGTCACTGAACGAATACCCGCCTCATCATGTTCCTGGCATTCAACTATTTCAACTTTAAAGCCTCTCCTCTCTGCCCATCTTTGATATTGCCGCAACAACATCTCCGCCCAGTCACAAGCCTCGGTCCCGCCAGTACCTGCATGAATCGTGAGAAAAGTATTTTCTTTGTCATGCTTACCTGACAACAAAAGTTCCATTTCCAGATTACTTAACTGTGCAGAAAGTTCATCAATTTCCTTTTTCACTTCAAGTGCTGCCTCTGAATCCCCCTCCTCTGCTGCGAATGCCACAAGATCATCAATATCCGAGACCCTGTTAGTCAGATCCTCGAAAAGTGTAATCTTTTTTGCCGCAGCAGCATGCTCACCTGAAATTTTTGCAGCACGGTCATTGTCATCCCAAAATCCCGTAGCAGACATCATTTCTTCGAGTTCTGACTGCTTTGATTGAAGCGTTTCCAAGTCAAAGATACCTCCTAAGCTCACCAATACGCGATTTCAAAGAATCTGTATCGAAAGCCCGGAGGTCAATGGAAATTTCGCTCATAAAGCCTTACATTACCGCTCGATAACAAACACGCAACCTAGATGAATAAGTGCCAGGGAACCATTATCCGCCGCATTCCTTTAACGGAAACAAGCATGATCGTAACATGGTGCACCATCGAACATGGAATATTAAAAACTGTGGCCAAGGGAGCACGCAGACCCAAGAGTCCCTTCTTTGGGAAGATAGACCTTTTCTTTGAAGCAGAGTTTGAAATAGCCAGAAGTAAAAAGTCAGACCTTCATGCACTTCGCGACATTTCTATTATCAATACACGTGCCAAGATCCGGAAAAGTTATCAAAAGACACTTGCCGCTAGTTATTTCGTAGAACTAATAACTAAAGTTTCTGAGCCGGAAGCGCCTATCCAGTCCATTTACAAACTCCTTGTGCGAGCTCTAAATTTTTTAGATAAATCCAACCCAACCCAAAAGGCCATTCTTCACTTTGAAAAAGAAATAACTTCTGAACTAGGCATTTTAGATCCCGACAAATCTCCGTTAAAAACTTTATCAGAAACGTACAATTTACCTAGAATTCGTCCTGATCTAATTGAATTTATCAATAAACAAAATAAAGAGAGTGACAGTTAAAATAATATGTAACTTCATAGATATTTTATACGTCTAAAATACACATACTAGGAATACTTTAACATATGTAGAAAAAGTGGTTTATTATAATGCCACGAGCTTAAATCAATGAGTGAGAAAAACAAAACTACGGTTCTAAAAGTCCTCATTGAACGTGTCCACTCTCTTAAAAATGGAAGCAAATTAAATGAAGCTATCAGAACAGCACAGACCGCAGTCGATACTGCTCGAAGGCTAATTCAGACAAATCCAGATCAAACATTAAATCTCATTACTTCCTTGGAATTGTTCGGAGACTTACTCAGGGAATCAGAAAATTACGCTGAAGCTGAATCAATCTACCTTGAAGCTCTTGAACAGACAAAATCAGTAAACTCAGACAATGAACAATTAGCAAGAATCAAGAGTAGTCTGGCCTCCGTCTATGATTTCAATCAGTGTCCGGAACTGGCTATAGCTCTATATCAAGAGGCGATTGAACTATTTACAGCACTCGTTCCTCCTTCAGAACTAGATGTTGCCAATCTTCGCAACAATCTAGGCATGCTCTATAAAGAAAATGAAAACTTTGATAGCGCAGAAGATAATTACATGAAATCTCTAGAAATATTTGAGCGTATCCTTGGCCAAAATAATGATGAGTCAGCGGTCGTATACAACAATCTCGGTACATTATATTACAGTTCAGGTTACTTCGCTCAGGCTCGCGAAATGCATGAGCAGGCCTTGGAAATTCGTGAAAATTGCACTCATGTGAACCCCACTGACCTTGGTCAATCTTATGCAAATCTTGCCACAACTTTGCATCAGCTAGGAAATAATGACGATGCATTACAACGTTACAAAAAAGCTGTCAACATCCTCGGAAACAGTCTTTCAAATGATCGTGAAACTTTTGCTATCGCCTGCTCCAACTACGCATTACTGATGCGCAATCTTGGCAAAAAACGCAAAGCAACATCAATTGAAAAACGTGCTCAAAAACTACTAAGGAAGCAACCCTGAAAATGATCAGAGAGCTCCCTAAAATAAGTTCTCTAATAATTCATTCCAGGAATTTCTTTCTGTAGCAGGATCAAAATTAAAAGCTTGATTCATACAGCTTTTTTTAAGTCCATCAAGAAAACCGTCCTCCATCTCTGCACGCTGAAAGAGCATAGCAAGAGAAGAGGCATCTCCTACCGGAAAAAGGCCTTCATAATCATCTCCAAGTACTCCGGTAACCCCATCCACACACGTCGAAATGACCGGAACATTATTTACTATAGCCTCTCCAACAACCCTCCCAGCGCCCTCGTGCTTAGAAGTAATAGTCAACAAATTACAAGAGCGGATTAGTTCTCTTGCTTCTATAGAATCCAAACCGCCTAGCCAACGGTAACGTTCATTTTTAATGCTCTCATTCCTTGCAACTTCATCAAGACCTGGATCCAAGACAAATCCAGCATGAAGGATCCTTAACTCAGATTCTTGCGGCATCTTCCTTGCTGCCTCGGCCGCCAAAAAAGGATCCTTGACTTGGCGCAAGTTAGAAACCAAGGCAACATCAAAACCTTTACGAACTAATTTTTCACCTGAGACAGGTTCATCCTTTACGACACTCTGAATGATAACATGGACCTTTTCCTTCATGTCACCAGGAACCTGTTTAATACCCTTATTCTGCAAGACAATTATCGAATCCGCCAATTGCATTGAAAGGATGGAATCTTCAGAAGGTTCAGGATAAATATCAGTACCAGAAAGAATCACAATAATTCTGGAATCAGGATATGCTCCAGCAAACTGTACAATGTCTCTATTTTTCTTTTCTGCGTTAATTGCAATAAGTAATTCTGCTCTCTGACCCTCAAATTTTTCGCTTAGGGTCACGTTATGCCCCAAAAGAGTCAGGATGTCTTTGTACTGGCGAGCTGAACAAAAGTTTCCAGTCACAGCGTTTTTCTTTTCTGGGTAAACAATTAATACATTCATGATTGATCACAGATAATTTGCAGAACGCCGCTCAGGTGTATCTTTATACATTACCCACAACAGACCCAACCTCAATTTTATAGATAAGATGCAAATTCCGGAAGGCGAATTCGAAGGATACATATTTGATCATGATGGCACTTTATCATTATCGATGCACGTCCACTTCGACGGCTGGATTAATGCATTTAAGAAAAATGGTGGTGATTTTGAATTTACTCGTCAAATCGCTCAATCCTATGCAGGGATCGGCATGCATGATACGGTCAGAATATTGAATGAACGCTTTGACTGTAATATGAATCCTGGGCAGGTAGTATCAGATCAAGAGTCTTACTTCTTTGCCAATCTAGATAAAGTGTTGCCCTATGAACCAGTCGTTAATTTCGCACGTCAATGTTACGGCAAAGGAACGCCAATATCAGTCGCATCTGGAGGCATACGTAAAACTGTAATAAAAACAATGGAAGCTATTGGAATCGCTGAAATTTTTGAAGTTATCATCACTCAGGACGATGTGAAAAACAGCAAACCGGCACCGGACTTATTTCTTTTAGCTGCGGAAAAAATGAATGTACGCCCTCATAAGTGTCTCGTCTTTGAGGACAGTTTACTTGGTATCGAGGCTGCCAAAAACGCCGGAATGGAATCGTTCTTAGTGACTCCTGAAGATCCTCAATAACTAACTTATAATTTCTTTAACTACCCTCGCTTCTTCTACACCAGTTAATCGCTGGTCAAGCCCCTGGTAGCGGAAAGTTAGCTTTTCGTGATCTATCCCAAGTCGATCCAAGATTGTAGCATTAAGATCCCTAATATGAACTGGATCCTTAACTATGTTGTAGCAATGATCATCAGTTTGACCATACTCAAAGCCCTGCTTGATGCCAGCTCCTGCCATCCAAGTAGTAAAACAACGGCCATGATGATCCCGGCCGTGGTTGTCCTTAGTTAATTTACCCTGAGAATAAATGGTACGTCCAAATTCACCTCCACATACCACCAACGTATCATCAAACATTCCACGTTCCTTGAGATCCTTAACAAGACCAGCACAGGGCTGGTCTATGTCCTCGCATTGCTGACGCAATTTTGAAGGGAGACTACCATGCTGGTCCCAACCGCGATGAAAGAGCTGTAAAAAACGCACCCCCTTTTCAGCCATTCGACGAGCCAACAAACAATTCCTGGCAAAGCTCCCCGGCTTTTCCACATTAGGTCCATAAAGATCCTTAACATGCTTAGGCTCTTTTGATATGTCCATAAGATCAGGTACTTCTGCCTGCATACGAAAAGCCATTTCATACTGAGCAATTCTTGCCTGAGTCTCCGGATCATTAAACTTCTTATGAGTTTCAGAATTTAACTCCTGTAATCCAGTCAACATCTCACGGCGCATTTCACGATCAATTCCAGGTGGGTTATTCAAGTAAAGTACAGGCTCACCAGAAGATCGAAGCTTTACCCCTTGATGCTTTGACGGGAGAAACCCGCTTCCCCAGAGACGATCATATAAAGCCTGAAGTTGACCCCTGCCCCGGGAAATCATCACAACGTAAGAAGGCATATTCTCATTTTCACTGCCTAATCCATAACTTAACCATGCCCCCATACTTGGTTTGCCAGGTGCTTGGACTCCCGTATTAATAAATGTAATTGCTGGGTCATGATTAATAGCTTCGGTGTTAATCGACTTAATAATGGTAATATCATCAACAATACCCGCAGTATGAGGAAGAAGGTCCTTATTGACCCATGTTCCATGCTTTCCGAACCTTTCAAACTCAAACATAGGAGCAACGCAAGGGAAGGACTTTTGACCACTTGTCATACCCGTGATCCGCTGACCCTTACGTACGGAATCTGGTAATTCTTTACCATGAATCTCACGAAGAGCCGGCTTATAATCAAACGTATCAATGTGAGAGGGTCCACCAGGAAAGAAAAGGTATATGGCTCTTTTCGCTTTTGGAGCAAAATTTGGGAATCCGGGCAAACCTGAAGCCGCACCAGCGGTCCCAATTAGTTCAGGGTTCCAAAGGCTACTTAAAGCAGCAGCACCCATGCCGTGACCGGTACTCAAAAGGAAATTACGTCGACCGTGATAATTCATCGTAGTTGGTTATTTAAAAGTAAAACATTCAGCTGTCATTCAGCCCCTAGTCAAAGTCTCATCCATATTAAGTATCATCTGAGCAATGACTGTCCACGCAGCATGCTCCACTATATTAACTGATTCATTGCGTGCTGACTCTCCAACAGAAAGGAATTTTTTTGCCTTTTCTTTATCAGCAGTAAAAGCAGAAGCCTGCCCATTCAAGACGCGTTTCAAAACTTCAAATTCCTCATCCGTAGCTTCACGAGACAATGCCAATTTAAATCCAAAATTTATTCTCGATCGTTCATCTGCATCCCCTTCTGAAATTATTCTCTGAGCAAATGCCCTGGCAGATTCCACAAATTGAGGATCGTTCAATACCACCAATGCCTGCAGAGGAGTATTGGTGATTGGACGCTGGATCATACATTTTTCCCGGGTAGGCGCATCAAAGATTAACATGTTAGGCATCGGCGCTGAACGCTTCCAGTATGTATACATTGAGCGCCGATAAAGCTTTTCTCCAGAGTCTCTCTTGTAGCGCAGACCACCATTGAGTGAAACTTCATTCCAGATGTTCACCGGTTGATAGGGCTTCACACTTGGACCTCCAACCGATTCAACTAAAAGATTAGAAACTGAAAGAGCAGAATCACGTATAAATTCTCCTTGAAGCCTGAACCTAGAAGACCGGGCCAAGAGCAGATTCTGAGGATCTTTCCCATAGGAATCTGGCAAGATACGAGCCTGCTGCCGATAAGTGGCAGAAGTAACAATTTGACGAACAGTCCTTTTGATATTCCAGCCATTTCCCACAAAATCATTCGCTAACCAATCCAGAAGTTTTGGATGCGTCGGAGGAGATCCCTGATTACCAAAATCACCCGGAGTCTTCACAATTCCTCTGCCAAAGAAAAGAGCCCAATAACGATTCACTGCGACCCTCGCGGTAAGAGGATGAGAAGGATCAGTCATCCACTTAGCAAGGCTCAATCGATTCTTCGGAGCATCATTATCAAGTTCAGGTAAAATAGAAGGCACTCCTGGTTTAATCACAGCGTCCTCACCTTCCTTGATTGGCTGATCATACTGACCACGGTTAAGGACATATGTTAACCGGGTCTTACCTTCTGGATTGTCCTGCATAATCATTGAAGTGACTTTGCTGTTAACAGAAATTCCAACCTTCTTTTTTAGCAATGCTTCTTTAATCTTAGCCAACTCCTTGTACTTAGGGTCATTGTTATTGAGATAATAATTCAATAGAGTCATCTTTTGCTCTTTGGTTCTTTCCTTTTTAGACATTGCAAGAATGCTCTTAATCGGATCACCTCCAAGCCGCTTCACCTCATCCCCGGAAAGTGCCTTGTCATAAATACGAAGCTCATCAACTTCACCATTATAGTTGGCACTCTTAGAACGGCTCCCTAGCTTAAAGGGCGTCTTAGTTATAATAGAATCTTTGAGAGAATCCTGCTCAACCTTGTTCCCGGCTAGCTGCCCATCAATGTATATCTTAACTCCGGAAGCCTTTGATGAACCATCATAAGTAACAGCCACATGTTGCCACTTATTCTCTGCAAGAGGTTTATCAGAAACAACCTTGAGAGCATTAACCGGCCACTTACTAATGATGTGCGTACCTACTGCACGACCCTGTACCCACAAATCATACCCACGGAATGAGTTGTCTTCGTTCATCCGGGCAAGGACCGAACCGCTCCCGTTAGCCGGCAACTTCAACCATGCAGCAAATGTAAATTCGGATTCACGTTTCCTCTCTGGCCAATTATCAAATACAAAAGAAGACTTACCATCAAATCTCAGACCACTTCCCCCTCCTCGATCAGCCTTGCTTAACTTACCTGAAAGCTTACCGACACCGCCACCTATCTGGGCCCTAATCACATTACCTTCAATTTCGTCGAGAGGAAAAAAATGTTTGAGGCCTGCCGGCTCTGGCAGCGCATCGCCGGCGCCTTTTTCCGCCTCTCTTAACCACTTCACGTACTGAGGAATCGATGATCTCTTGTATGATTCCAGTTTGTTGTCTTCTAAAGCAATCCTCTTTTCCAACTCCGCTAACCTCGCTACCTGCTTGCGATCAGGGACCGTAACTGTAGGAGACTGATTACCGTTCCTTGTCTGCATGCCCGGATCAGTCGTATTATTAAAATAAGCAAACATTTGATAATATTCTTTCTGCGTAATCGGATCATACTTGTGATCATGGCACTGACTACATTCCATAGTTAAACCCATCCAGACATTCGCTGTAGTCTTAACTCGGTCCACCACATATTCTACCCGAAGCTCCTCGGGTATAGCGCCACCCTCATCAGAAGTCGCATGATTACGGTTAAAGCCTGATGCAACTTTCTGATCCACTGTGGCATTGGGTATGAGGTCACCAGCTAACTGCTCAATGGTGAACTGCTTGAAAGACATGTTAGAGTTATATGCATTAATAACCCAATCACGCCATGGCCACATGTAACGTGGACCGTCAGCATGCATTACTGACGAGTCACCGTATCTGGCCGCATCCATCCAGGCCAGTGTCATTCGTTCCCCGTAGGATTCGGATCCAAGCAATCGATCAATTACCTTTTCATATGCTTCAGGAGAATCATCAGCTAGAAAAGCATCGACCTCAGGAATAGTGGGTGGTAAACCGGTAAGATCAAACGTGACCCTTCTTATCAGTGTGGATTTTCCGGCTTCAGGCATTGGCTTCAGCCCTTCTCCGAGGAGTCTAGAATGAATAAAAGAATCAATCGGATTGCGGGAAATTAATCCCGTCGCACTTTGAGGAGGATTGAATTTATTAATCCTCTCAAAAGCCCAATGATCTTCATAGTTTCCGCCAGACTTTATCCATTCATCGATCAGTGACTTCTCTTTATCGCTTAGTTCCTTCTTGGATTCTGGAGGAGGCATCTTCTCATCCGAATCTTTCGAATGAATACGAAATAATATCTCACTCTCTTTTAAGTTTTCCGGATCAATCGCCTTGACTCCATCATTGTCATTAATTGCTCCTTCCCTAGTATCAAGCCTCAGCCCCGCTTCACGGTGATTCTTATCATGCCCATGACATTGAAAGCAATTACTAGAAAGTATTGGTCGAATGTCCTTATTAAATTCAATAGCAGCTATCGAAGGACCTGCCGAAACTAACGCCCATATAAGAATCAATATTTTAAATGATTTAGCCATAGCGGTTAATAGTTACTACCCTTATTAGGCAAATCTGACAATGATCTATCTACACCTCAAGCACTAAGCAAAAAAAGAAGCTTAAAGGGGCTACTCAGAATTAATCTGTAATCATTTTTAACCTAAAAAACTGCTCATTCCTGCCATTTAAAGGAATCGTCGAACGAAAAGTTTTATTAACACTTCCATCTGCACTTTCAAAATCACCGACTAATGGAACTAGATACTCTTCACCGCTCTTCCAATCCTTAAGATCGTTTGAAATCTGAACTGTAAAAGAAACCCCCTTAACACCTTTCCACCGACTATAGGAAAACGCATAATATTGAACACCTCCTATTTCCACTAAATTTAAATCAGAAAAGCGGGAATGATCTGACTTATCCATGGGGGAAGAACCAAGCGCATACTCAGCAAAATTGTTTAGTCCATCAAGGTCAGGATCAGCATTAGGGCCGGAAAAATTTTCATCTGTAATTTGTTCATCATTAAAAATGAGAACCTGCCATTCAGAAAAAGTATACGCCGTATCATTCCCTATAGGGGCCCCATTCAATGATCTCGAAATTGTCCAATTTTCAGCCAAGGCATGGTCCGGATTTTTTTTAGGGTCAATAAGTACTAACGAATAACCAGTCCCGTCAGCTCCTTCGGGCCAGGGCAGCTTATCATTGTACGTAAAAGATCTTACCAATGAATCAGTCGAGTCCCTAAGCTCAATTAACTCTCCGTCATTGTTAAGGTTTCCTTTAAACTCTCCAATAATATTGGAAGGATCGACGTCAGGGTATCGAACCATAAACGCAGCCTGTTCCTCAACTAATACGGCACTTTCACCAGGATCCAATCCAATGACAGATGAATTAGAAAAATCAAAACTGATCCCTTCCGTGAATCGCAAACCCGATAAATGGATCGGAGAATCAGAAATGTTTTTAACTTCAATGAACTCAAAGTCTGTCCGGGAATAAATACCTT
>JABSSR010000496.1 GCA_013213965.1 Verrucomicrobiales bacterium
CAGACTACTAGAGAAATCGGACGGGAAACTCTCAAACCACGGTAAAATTTATGGAGGCCGATGTACTAATTTTGGTGTAACTCAAGAGGAATATAAGCTATTGAACTACTTCTTTTTTGTTTTTAGAAAGCAACTCACTGGCAATTGAAGTCAATAAAGAATCAGAAACCATCGGTGAACTATTATTAGAAGTCGGAGCTACAGAACTTCACTCAAGGGCCACGACCGCACTGAAAAATTTTCTTGATGCAGAGAATGCTAAATCAAGACTTCAATTCTGTAGGGAACCTGAAAGAGTACAGCCGCTTATGAATTCATACTATTCAAAGCACAATGATGGACCCATTAATTACAGAAAGTTTAGTATGGTTGGGGACAATGAAACAGGCCTCTTGCAGGGATTTTATTTGCTAAAGATTAGTTTTAATGATTTCAGCATAAGACCAGTAATCATCGGTTATGAAAACCGAAAAATGCTAATCGATTGGGAATCTTTTATTGGCTACTCTGAAATGAGCTTAGATGAATTCGTTGATAACAAGTTAAAGGAACCGACAATGTTTCGTTTGCATGCCAAAATCGATGATTATTTTAATTTTCAATTTAACGACAAAGATCATAGATGCCTCTACTTAAGGAATCCTAAAGATACTGAGGCTGTCTACGGATACATAAACAGGGGATCCTCTGCAGACGATCATCTCTCTGAAATCATAGAATCTGGGAAGAGCATCAATTTCATCATTGTTAATCTTCAATATCCTGATCAGCTGGGAGGCAAGAACCAAGTCATCATCAATGAAATTATAGCTTCTGGATGGTTGCTGAGTAATAAATAAACCTATCATTTATACCTCCAATGGATTCAAATGCTTCTCCAGATCAGTCTTGGTTGATCGCTTCCTGCCCAGGGTGCTCACGCCAAATTAAAGCAAGAAAGGAAATACTTCTCTCTAACTTGGCTATAGAATGTCCTCATTGTAAAAGTTCTTTAAATTTAGATAGCGGATCAAGCAATCTCAAAGAATTTCAATACGCTAAAGCAGAAGATTTGCAGGAAAAGAGTACCGGGAAACAGCGACGTCGCAGAAGGAAAAAAATTAAATTGATTGCGTGGGATCTTGAAGAATCAGATTCAAAAGAGGAGGAAGTCGAAAATGAAGATTTAAGTAACCCTGAGCATTCCGGTAATGAGCAAAGAATTAGGAGACGCCGAATCCGAAAGAACAAACAAAGCAAAGCATACCATGCTTTCACTAGAAGTGCTGTGTATATTATCAGCGGAGGAGGACTCATTCTTTTAAGCGCCTTACTCTATAAGGGAATATCCACCATTACCCGTGACCTTTCCAGTTCAACAGACAACCCGAACATTTCCATTGTTCCTGAAAAGAATGAAACTAAGCAATTATCAACTAATCTCAGTGTTCAAGAAAAAGAGAAATGCATAGAAATTATTCAAGCATTTACAAATGCAAAAACAATAGAAGAAAAAGCCTCTCTTGTCAGACATCCGGAAATAACATCAAAACGAATTCAAGAATCTTTATTTGGTCCGGGAAAGGAAAAATATGAACGAATCGCTTTTAGCAAGAAGCATTTCATTGACGGAAAGTATTTTATTTATTTGGTGGTTGAAGTCGAATATCATAATAAGTATCGATTTTTTGCATTCGAGCAAACACTCGAAACTATCAAAATGGATTGGGAAATCTCTTTTGGGTATCAACTATTACCTCTTCAAATCTTCAAGGATAAGAGACCTGAATCCATTCAGGAGTTCCGTCTCAATTTGAGAAATGGTTCATATTACGCCCATCATTACTCTAACCAAACCAAGTGGCAATGCCTGGAGGGTTTCTACACAGGAAATCCTGACTTCAAAATATTTGTCTATGTCGACCGTCAATCCGTAGTCGGAAAAGACATCATTACCAGACTCACTCCAGCAACAATCTCCAATCTATCTCAAGGCCCCAAAGAAATATCATTATCAGCTATCGTTAATCTGAAATTCAATACACTTTCAGAGACGGATAATCAGGTCGAACTCGTTGAGCTTATCCAAGATCACTGGATACAATAATTTAATTAATAGAGTAGCTCACTTTAATGTTTTTCAATCAGCTTTCTGATTGTCTTAGATTTACCTCTATCAATGAAAAAGGGCTTCCGGTTTTAACCGGAAGCCCTTTAAACAAAAACTACTAACTATTTTATTAGGGGTTTTGTGATGAGGGGAAATTGCCCTCTATAGTTAAATTGGATTAACGACGGCGGCGAAGTGCGAGGAATCCTGCTGCAAAGAGAGCAAGAACTGAAACACCTGGCTCAGGAATAACAAATCCAGTTGCTGCAGCTTGAAAAGCGCCTGCAACACCAGCAGCTACTGCTGTTCCACCAGCTGCACCTAACTTGACATCACCAGTGTTGATATCAACACTAGCTGCAAACAAAGGAGCGTCAGCACCGAATGCTACACCTGTATTAATTACGAAAAGGTGTTCTGAAGTAGCAATGTCGGTTCCGTCACCACCAACAAGGATAATGTTCTTTCCGTCGAATGCTGCGGCTCCACTATCGCCTTGTCCAACACCGGAGAAGAAACCGTCAATATTAAAAGCAGGAGCGCCACCAAAATCAGTGGAAGCACCAAATGCTGTAAAGTCAGCAGCGAGAGCAGTTTGTGCTGCGGCTGCATCAGAGAAATCAGAGACTCCCGTTGTTCCAATGGAAACGAAACCACCGTTAATCGGTGTGCCGCTTGCTTGAATCTCCCAAGTAGAACCGAAGTTACTGAAGTTCACTGTTCCTGCTGCAGCAATTCCTGCGAGAGCAACAGAAGCGATCGTAGCTGTAAAAAATGTTTTCATAGTTAGGGCTTATGTAGTTTTTTGTTTAATTTGAGTAAGTACCAAACGCTAAATGGGCATTTGATAGCTTATTTATATCAGTCTCTTAAGGTTTAGTCGAGTATTTTTCAGCATTTTTTCACTTTTATTCATTATTGCATAAATACCTGTAATCCAATTAATTACACTTAAAAACAGGTATTTCTACCCTAATTGTAACAGTTATTTATAAGAAAACCGAACCAAATCAATATTTCTCTATTTTTTAGGATAAATCAGAATATTTCAAGGAATCTCATATTTCGTGATTTTTTCTGAAATTCATTACTAGATACAAGGTTTCCAGTCGGCTTTAAATTCAGCAGCAGTTTTTCATCTGTCAGTGCAACCTTTTCCCATTACAAGCATTAGGAACTATATACCTAACTCTTCTTATTAGGAAAGTCTGCACTGGTAGATTTAAGCACCATACATCGTTATCCCAATTCTAACTTTTCCAAATCCTTTAAAACTATTTATAATGAAAGAAAAATAAAAAGCCCTAGGCATTTTATAAACGAGTTTTCTCTCGATTGCATTTTATCGCATTTTTCAAACTAGACTTCATTTCTCTGAAATGATTACAAAGTCTTTGAACTTTGCCCAGCGCGGCGCTTTGACATCACCCTGCAGAGCAAATAACCCAACCCTTACCTTTTCAATACTTCCTGGTAATTTTGTTTCCCCATGCTCCGTCCAGTCCGTGCTGTCGGGCACCTTGACCATGGCCTTAACCTTACCGTTCGTAATCTCGAGGCGCAATCGCATTGGCCCCTCACGAAAAGGGATCTTCTTGATAACTTTTGGCTTCGCGTCGCTCTCTAGAACTAGTGTGCATGACTGACCAGCATATAATTCTCGGTCAAACTTTATATAATTGTCGTCATCAAGATAGATCATCAGTCCTGCCTGTTCGTATTCTTTTTTGGGATTGAAATTAAGAGTGACTTCAACTGAACAATTCGCGCTAGGTAAAGAACGCAGCAAAAAGTTCTCCGTCTTATTATTGCTTTTAGCCCAAATATTTGTCGGCTGCGCCAGCAACTCGAGATTACCGTCCTTCAAACGCCAATCTTTCTTGTCTTCGCGGACAAAAGTCCAACCATTATCCAAAGCGTCAGTGAAGTCAGCTTTGTAGTCCTCCGCCAATGCCGTCAGCAGAGTAATAAATGCATAGATGAAAACTGTTATAGCTCTTTTCATGCCTTCACTATCATACAACCACAAAGATAAAACAAGCGAGCTCTAACACGTCAATGCGCTACCCATACTTCACATCAAAGCGTCTAAGGAATATGTGCCTGAAGATATCGCAAGGGAAGTTTCTCAGGCGTTGTAGAATGTGGTATAGATAAGATTTGTTTGCGTCAGCCAAATCTACGACTCGCCGCTAAAATTAGCCTCTCATAAAACGCAATCCGCCTCACCGTTTTCACGGTGAGGCGGACCAGCCGCGCCTTTAATCGGCGCTCTTAAATCAGTTTGGTCTTAGAGATCTAATCCGCTAGGAATAGCAACACTAACAGAACCGGCATCGCCCTTACGCTGGATAGCATATCCAGATCCAAGAGTTTCTGCGCCTTTGTCTGCATCACCAGCACCTACTGCTTTCCAACCTGCACTCTGAGGAGGGAATCCACCACCATCGGTGTAATAGTACTGAGCATATGCGCCTTCTCCGTCTGGGCTCCAGACAAGGTCTCCGCTTCCAGAGTTACCTTTAGCAATGAATCCCTCAAGGCCTGTGTCATCAAGAGCAACACCTACTGGAAGTACACGGTTAAGGAAGTTGAATCCTGTTCCTATGCCAAATGAAGTTGCCTCAGTACGAACGTGACCAACAAATACGATGTCAAGGTCAGTGGCCGCACGACGCTGAATGAATATACCAGCAGTGAATGGAACTGAAGTTCCGGCCTGGTCATCACCACCTGCACCGATGGCGCGCCATCCTGCAGGACGTGGTGGGAATCCAACACCGTCATCATAGAAGATCTGAGAGAAACCGTCTCCTGTTGGAATCCAAACAACATCAGCTGTAGTTGAGTTGCCTGCTCCGAGTCCTGCTTCGTTAGCAGCACCAAGAAGAGAACCAACGGTAACATCAGCGCGAACTTCATAAGCATCGCCAGTTTCTACAGCGAGGTCAGTATCAAGTGTTGTGGCATCATTTCCATTTACAGAAGCAGACTCACCACTGTTGATGTTCTGAACTGTATAAGAAACTCCATCATCAAGAAGAGCAGTGAAGTCAGCGTCATTGTCTGTTGCATCATCTGCATCGAACTCACCAGCTGCAGCAATCGCATTTCCAACGTTAACACCCATCAAGGTGAAAGAATTGCCTTTGGCTGTTTCTGTGTGATAACCAACCGGTTTAGTGGTTGCTGTCTGAGCGCTTACGACGCCCATAGTTGCTAGGATTCCCAAAAGGGTAAATTTTATTTTCATGGCTGTTTTTATTTGTGGGTGTTTGTTTAAGTAATTAAATAACTGATTTTTATTATTTTAGTAGTTTCCCATGATTCAATCAACACTTTTTCCGTAAATTACCTAAAGAAATCACTAATCTTTTTGTCACATATTTCAGTAACTCAAACTTTGCAAAAAGTACGTAAAATAGGGGAATTAACTATAAAAACCTATCTTTACAGGTTATACCGATCAGCGCCTTGGTGAAAAAAGTTTAACCTTTCCTGAAGATTTTTTTACGCTTTTCTCCAGTATTCTTGCGGAAAAAATTACTATAAATCCCTTTTTTCTTTTCTTTTGCTTTCTGTGGCACGTTTTGGGCAGGAAGGGCAGGCTCTTCCTGAGGAAGGGGCGGTTCAATGAATGTCTTGCCGCCACGTCCTAAAATACCACTCTTTCCCATCGGGAAAAGAGCGGAATCCATTTCCGGCTTAGGACTCGCTGAATCAATTGCCTTGTCTCCAATAAGTGTCTCACGGATCTCCTTGATATTCTTTTCAATCAGGTCATCCGTTGTCTCAATGATAGTCGGCTGGAGAAAAATTAGAAGTTCACGACGGTTTTTCTGTTTTGAAGTTGAACCGAGAATATTCTTGATGAATGGGATCTTGGTCAAGAAAGGTAATCCGGCTACGGTCTCGTTGTCATCTTCCTGAATGATTCCACCTAATACAACGATCGCTTTATTAGGAAGTCTGACCGTTGTCTCAAATTGTTGCGTTGCAATGTCAGGCACTTCATTGCCTCCAATGATCGTTGTTCCCGTAATATTTTCATTCTCCTGGGAAACGGTCAGCGTGACCTCGTCCTTGGAATTAATTAAAGGGAGCACATCGAGGCGAAGCAAGACCTCCTCAAAACCAATGCTTGATGAAACATTTCCTCCGGCATCTAGACTGGAAACACTCTGAGTTGGAACCGCTACCCTTTCACCAGAAGCAATAGAGGCTAATTGGTTATTTGCGGTAAAGACGAACGGTCGTGAAATGACTTCGAATCGGTTCGTATTTTCTAGAGCCTGTATGTACGCATTAAAATAATCACCGACCTGACCCCAGATCCCTAGACCATCGGGCCTAGGAAACGCATCAGCAACTGCAGCCAAATTAGCTACGTCAATGACTCCTGAACCGCCAGCGGTTGTTCTGAAACTACCGGCAACGTTCACTTTCTCTCCACCCACATCAATCTCCTCCACAGTGCGCAGAAGATCCTTGCCAAACTTGATATCATCGCCAAGTGAGA
>JABSSR010000497.1 GCA_013213965.1 Verrucomicrobiales bacterium
GCAACACTTGGTGCGCTAGCCGCTGGTTATCCGTCCAAGTCTGTGGCTGCTAAGGTAAAGGAGCAGACGCTTAATTCCACCGCCGATACAGTAATAGTTCTTTGGATGGGAGGAGGGATGGCCAGTACCGATACCTTTGATCCGAAACGTTATGTTCCATATGAGAAGGGCCTAGATCCGAAGCGGGTACTGTCCACTTTTCCTGCCGTCGATACTGCAGTTGATGGTCTTAAATTCACTGAAGGATTGGAAAAGATAGGTGCAGTGATGGATCGTGGCACTTTGATTAAAACTTACCAAGCTGCGGATCTTGGATTCATTCTTCATAGTCGCCATCAGTATCATTGGCACACGGCTTATGAGCCGCCGCTCACGGTCGCTGCTCCGCACATTGGTTCATGGGTCTCTCGTACCCTTGGACCGCTTAACCCGAACCTTCCGGCCTTTATTGATATTGGGCAGACATTTGATAGTGGTGAAAAAGAATCTCTCAAGGCATTTCATACTGCGGGCTTTTTAGGCAGTGAGTTTGCACCATTCTTCCTCGTCGAACCGGATCAGGCCGTTGAGGCTGTTAAACCACCTGAGGGAATGAGTGACACGCGCTTTGCTAAGCGCTATCAAGAGTACAAGAAGTTGCTTGCTAAGAGCCAAGTGCAGCGGCATGGGTCTGAATATCAACGTGAATCTCTATTGAGGTCGATCGATAATGCTCATCGTCTTCTCTCTAGCCCTAAGGCGCGCAAAGCCTTTGATCTTAGTCTAGAATCAAAGGAGAGCTACGATACTTATAAAGTGGGAGGTCGTTTCGGTTTGGGATGTCTTCTCGCTCGTAGACTAACTGAAGCAGGAGCTCGTTTTATCGAAGTTACTCATGGTTACTACCCATTTAAATATTGGGACACTCACGACAATGGGCATACCAGAATGAAGGAGCTTAAAACTATGATTGATGCTCCTATTGCTCAGCTCGTATTGGATCTTGAGGAGCGGAAGTTGCTTGATCGTACACTGATTGTCGTTGCTAGCGAATTTAGTCGTGACATGATGATGGAGGGTAAGCCGGAGAAGAGGGTCAAGGATCAGGTGAATGTTCCGCCAAAGATTGACGGTCTTCAACACTATGGGATGCACCGGCACTTTACTGGGGCAGGTAGTGTCTTACTTTTTGGTGGAGGTGCGAAAAAAGGATTCGTCTATGGAGAGACCGCTGATGAGAGGCCATGCACCACGGTCAAGGATCCGGTTTCCACTCAGCAATTACACGCCAGCATTTATCGCGCCTTGGGAATCCCTCATGATCACCATTACAATGTTGAGCAACGCCCATTCTACGTTACTCCTGATGGTGTTACTGAACCGATCATGGATCTCTTTGGGTGATCTCTGTTTGTCCATTCCTCTAATGCATAAGGATGTTTATTTTTGAGTAGATTTTTGATTTAGTTGCTGAAAGTTTTTTTAGGCGTTAGCAATGGATGTGATTTCTTTTTTCTTTTCATTGTAATAATAATTTCAATATCAGTTATCCTGTATTTAAAGTGATTCTTGATGATAGTTTGTTTGAATGGCTATCAAAATGAATGAAAAAGAACGGTAAGACGTCTTAAGCCAAATGAAGTACATACTTTCCGTAATAATCGTAGTATTTTTTTGTTCTTCTTCGTTGTCCCTTTCTACCGAAAAATCGCGTTATGACGAGCTTTACCCTACCGCAAATTCAAAGAAGGGGCTCCAAGTTGAAATGGTTGAAGACGCTTTAGCTTTGGGAGTAAAACACGCTGCACTTAATTTTAACATTACCCAATTAATCGATCCGAATAGTGATCCTGACAATCCAAGATGGGTTAAGGACGGTAGAGAATATTACTTCAATAGAACGTATCTTAATAAAATTGATTCTAGTATAAAAAAATTATCCGATAGGGGAGTCTTAGTTAATTTAATAGTATTAGCTTATCAGTCCGGCAATGCACAAATTAATAAGCTGATACTGCATCCAAAAGCTGCACGTGAACGGCCTAACCCGTTATGTGCATTTAATACCGTCACGGAAGATGGGCGTCGTTGGTTCGTTGCTATAATGGAATTCATTACAGAGCGTTGGTCGCATCCGGAAAAAAAGAATGGGCGCGTCGTAGGTTATATTATTGGCAATGAGGTGAATTCTCATTGGTGGTGGAGCAATATGGGAAGAGTTACTATGAAAGAATTTACTGCTGACTATCTACGCACCATGCGATTAGCACATGGTGCAGTTCGAAGGCAATCATCTTGGGCTCGTGTCTATATATCACTAGATCACCATTGGAACATACGTTATGAGGCAGGTGATGAAGGACAGACATTTGCTGGCCGTCCATTCATTACATATTTTGCTGAACTTGCAAAAGATGGCGGCGATTTTGATTGGCATCTGGCCTTTCATCCGTACCCCGAAAACCTCCGCAATCCAAAATTCTGGAATGACCAGTCAGCTACAAAAAAAACTGACACTCCCCGGATAACATTTAAAAACCTTCTTATGCTCACAACTCATATGAAGAAATCAGAAATGCTATACCAAAAACAACAGAGACGGATTATATTAAGTGAGCAGGGCTTTGATACTCCTAAAGCGCCAGACGGTGAAAAAGTTCAGGCAGCGGCCTACTGTTATGCTTACAAATTAGTAGAATCTATTGATGGAATAGACTCGTTCATTTTACATAGGCATGTAGACCATCGGAACGAAGGTGGTCTATTATTAGGATTGCGCCGATGGGACAAAGGCAATCCAAAGAAAAAGATTTATGATTGCTTTCGTTTTGCAGATACGCCCGAATGGGAAGCAGCTTTTGAGTTTGCGCTGCCCGTGGTAGGTATTAAAAAGTGGCCATGACTAATGAATTGTTATTGCGGGGAATTTACTTTTTACTTTGGTTCCTTTGCGAGGTTGATGAATTTCAGAGCAGGCTCGTTGCGATTAGTAGGTGCTTTATGGAATTAGTGCCCACAATTATCGTCCTAAAGTGTTCGGGCATGTTTTGTGTGAAAGTATAGAATCGAATTTGGAATCTAATTCTTTCTGATTTTGTAGCATAGCAAAATATCCTGATCGCGGAGGTAAAGATTGCCGTTAGCCACAACAGGATGCGGCCATGCTTTGTATTGGCTACGGTAAGGTTGCTCAAATTTGCTTATTTCTGTCATTCCCCTAGGGGTAGCTCTGATTAAGGCTACAGGGCCTTTTTCACTGCGCAGGATGAAATGGCCACCAGCGTATAGTGTGGAACCCTTGCCTGCACTGCGCTCCTTGAATGCTTCGTTTCCGCTTTCGAGTTCAATGCAACGGAAGGTGCTTCCAGTGGATCCGTAAACATGGCCTTTGACCAGAACAACGCCTCCGTGATGATTGGCGAGTGTTTTGTTTGCGTAGATCTCTTCACTTGACCAGTTACTTCCATTTTTTGTAATTCTAAATCCGTTGCAACCAATCCCATACCCTGAAGTGACAAAGACAATGTCTCCGGCAACGATCGGGGTTGGAATAACTGCCGTTTGGCCTTTGCGGTTCGCTTTCCAAAGAATTTTACCTGTCTCAGGATCAACTCCCGCAACACTATTTCCGGTGAGTTGAACGTATTGGCGGGTGCCGTGGATAGTGGCAATAATAATGGAGGAATAAGCAGCAGTGTCTGTCCATTCCTTAGTCTGCCAGATTTTCGAGCCTGTTTTACGGTTGAGAGCAACTAAGGTTCCGTCCTTGCCTCCAGGTGTGCAGATTATCTGATCGCTATCCACTAATGGTGATTCACTGTATTTCCATCCTGACATCATCTTCCCACCAAAATCAGTGACGAGGTTCTTTTGCCATATGAGTTTACCGGAATTCGCGTCGAGGCAGACCAGATCGGAATGTTGGTTCAATGTAAAGACCTGACCTTTGTCTACAGTGGGAGTGCTGCGCGTGCCGGGATATCCTCTATGTCCACCCGCTTCACCGATCCTTGTTTTCCAGAGGAGGTTGCCATTTTTCTCGTCGAGCGTGATGGCATAACTGCCGTCCTTTAAGTCACCAAGAGTATAAAGCTTTCCCTCCATAACTGCGAGGCTAGAAAAACCGACCCCAAGGCCTTTGACTTTCCAGGCAAGAGGGGGTCCGTCTTTTGGCCACTCCTCAAGGAGATCTTTTTCTTTGGATATACCATCACGATTTGAGCCTCGCCATTGTGGCCAGTCCTCAGCTTTGGCGTTCGTGCTAAATAGAGTAATAATGAATGGAAGTATGAAAATTGTGGGCTCAGTTAATTTCATTTGTTCAGTTTTCAACCTATCTACTATCTAATTAGTGAGTGTAGGTCGAGATTTTATCGTAAAATAGATTGAATTGTTTCTCGAGTTTGGTTGAAAATCTTATACAGATCTATCAAAATACAGGAGTAACTATTTTATGAAATCATCAAGATTAATTATTCTTTTGCTGCCTTTACTGTTGGGCTTCGTGAATCTCCCGGTCATCGCCGATGTTCGCTTGCCGCAAATCTTTGGTGATCATATGGTCCTTCAGCGTGGAATAAAACTGCCAGTTTGGGGCTGGGCCGAAGCTGGAGAGAAGCTCACCCTTATCCTAAAGGGTAAGGATCTTAATGTTAATGTTGAAAGCACAGCTGATGGAGGTGGTAAATGGAAACTTGAATTACCTGTTCTTAAGGCTGGTGGCCCTTACGTGATGACTGTAACAGGTAACAATACTGTTACTTTCAATAACGTGATGGCAGGAGAGGTGTGGCTTTGTTCGGGGCAATCGAACATGGAGGTTCCTGTAGGGTTACTAAATGGAGCAGCTTGGTGGAAAGGCGTTCTTAAGTACCAAGAAGAGTTGGCTTCAGCTGATAATCCAAAACTGAGATTGTTTAATGTTGCCACTACATGGAAACAATCGCCTATACAGGATGTCAACGGAACTTGGGCAGTGTCTTCTCCCGCGACAGCAACTGGATTTTCAGGTACTGGGTTTTTCTTTGGTAAGAAACTTGTCAAGGATCTTGACGTAACTGTTGGTCTGATAGAGGCGGCAGTGGGTGGAATGCCGATCGAACAGTTTTCTCCACATTCAGGGCAGGCCTTCTGGTATAACGGTATGATAGCTCCTGTCATACCTTATGGAATTCGTGGGGCGATTTGGTACCAAGGTGAGACGAATTTCTGGGCAGGTGATCGGGCAAATTACTTTGATAAACAGAAGGCCTTGATTGATTCCTGGCGACAGATCTGGAAGCAGGGCGATTTTCCTTTCTATCTCGTACAATTGGCTCCGGGCCTGGGAGACGCTTTACCTTTGTTCTGGGAAGCGCAGGCCCGTACTCTTACCATCAAGAATACAGGTATTGTTTCAACAAACGATATCGGCGGAGATCCAGTTCATCCTCGTGATAAGCGTGGAGTAGGGGAGAGATTGGCCCTCTGGGCCCTTGCCAAGGATTATGGGCATAATATTTCTTTTTCTGGACCGACATTTAAATCAATGAAGGTTGAAGGACATATGATCAGGGTGAGCTTTGATAATGTTGGATCCGGTTTAAAAACGCGAAACAACGGGCCAATCGATGGGTTCGATATTGCCGGAGATGGAAAATTTTATCCAGCTAAGGCCATGATTGATGGCAACACTGTGCTTGTGGCAAGTAAGAAGGTTCCAAAGCCTGCCCTAGTTCGTCTTGGATGGAACCATCTATCCAATACTAACTTGCAGAACAATGATGGGCTGCCGGCATTTCCTTTTCGGACCGGCAGCAGTGCTCCGGAAATAAATGGTAAGAGACTCTTTTTAAAGATGTCGACTATTAATCTGAAAGCAATAGAAGGTAACGGGAGCATTCATTATTCCCTTGATGGCTCCCTTCCTGACAAAAAATCAACCGTCTACACTAATCCTATTGAGATAAGGAAAACTACAACCATTCGTGCCAGATTCTATAGGAGTGATGGAGTCATGAGTAGTGTTGCTGAGTCAACTTTCAGTA
>JABSSR010000498.1 GCA_013213965.1 Verrucomicrobiales bacterium
AGGCGGCCACTTATTATTTTCGGACATTCCCAGAAACTCCGTCATGAAATGGAAGGAAAATAAAGGAGTCAGTCTCTTCCTTAAACCCTCTGGATACACGGGCCCTACTGATTATGGCAATGAACCTGGGTGCAACGGACTCCTACTAGACTCCAAGGGACGACTAGTTTCCTGCGAGCATGGAGATCGGCGTATATCCGTTGTAACAAAAGCAGGAGGAAAAAGAACCTTAGTAGACAATTACAAAGGAAAACGTCTGAATAGCCCAAATGATGCCTGCTACAATTCAGCTGGCGACCTTTATTTTACTGACCCTCCATACGGACTACCAAACAGATACAATGACCCCAGACGTGAACTCGACTTTTGTGGAGTCTATCGCCTCTCAAAATCGGGACAATTGACTCTCCTGACAAAGGAAATGACTCGGCCCAATGGCATTGCCTTCTCACCAGATGAGAAGCACCTATATGTAGCACAATCAGATCCCAAAGCTGCAATATGGAAAAAATTTCCAATCAATGCTGACGGAACATTAGGCAAAGGGAAACTGTTCTATGATGCAACGGATGACGTGGGTAAACTTCCCGGCCTTCCGGATGGTCTTAAAGTTGACAATAAAGGAAATGTCTGGGCCACTGGGCCAGGAGGCGTTTTGATTTTCACATCGTCCGGAAAATTACTCGGACGCATCAGCACTGGAGAAAAGACAGCTAATTGCGGTTGGGGCGAAGACGGATCGGTCCTCTATCTGACTGCAGATATGTATATTTGCAGGATCAAAACTAATGTTAAAGGAGCTGGTTGGTAGCCCTAACATCAATAACCCCCCATAACCAATCACCTCATGTCGCTATCATCAAAATTCAAATATTTTGGAGTCTTATCTTTTTACTTATTTAACATTCAACTGCAGGCAGAACCCGTTCAGACGGCAGTAATAAGTGAATTTCTTACAAATAATGATAAGGGCCTAAAGGACAGTAACGGTCAAAATTATGACTGGATTGAGATTTCAAACGTTAACAGAGAAAACGGAGATCTTGAAGGGTACCATCTAACAGATGATCCACTCAATTTAACTAAATGGACATTCCCCAAAAAAGAATTCAATGATGATGGATTCATTCTGGTATTTGCTTCAGGCAAGAACCTGAAAGATCCAAACAATGATCTTCACACCAACTTCAAGCTAAGTTCATCAGATGGAGGTTTCTTAGCCCTAATCAAACCAGACGGAGTTACTATAGCAAGCGAGTTCAATAGCTATCCCCGGCAATACGAAGACATCTCATTTGGGAGCGGTTACGGAGAGCCTAAAGATGTGAAGTTCCTGACCGAAGGAGATGACGCGAAATGGCACGTCCCGTCCGCACCAATCGATGGATGGACAGAAACAACATTCAACGATGCGTCTTGGTCTTCTGGGAAAACCGGCATCGGTTATGACAACTCAACAAAATACATCCCACACATCGGAGACGGGGGTGACGTTAAATCTGTCATGCGGGGCATAAATGCTTCTATCTATATTAGAATCCCCTTCAATTTAACTGACGCTAGTGGAATAAGTAATCTCACCTTATGGATGAAATGGGAAGACGGATTCGTTACCTATCTTAATGGTAAAAAAATACATTCAATCAGCGCGCCAGATAATCCAGAATGGAATTCCTCATCCACTTCAAATCGATCTAACGAAAATGATGCAATTACATTTTTTGAATATCCTGTTTCAGGACCTTTACAAAAAGGTCAAAACATACTGGCAATACAAGGAATGAACGGTTCTCAAAGCAGTTCTGATTTTCTCGTCTCTCCAGAACTCACAGCAAAAAAAACAAACCTCAATTCTCCACAGAACGGCTACTTCTTAGAACCAACACCTGGAACCATAAACGGCAAACGCATAGACGGACTAGTCAGTGATACAAAATTCAATGTGAACAGAGGCTTTTATGAGGATCCTTTTGAGCTCGAAATAAGCACGAAAACCGAAGGCGCTGAGATAAGATACACTTTGGACGGAACAACCCCAAGTGAAACTGAAGGAAACGTATATGAGTCTCCAATTACAATAAATGAAACAACAGTGATAAGGGCCATCGCTTATAAGTCAGGATATTCATCAACCAATATCGATACTAATACCTACGTCTTTCCTGCCGATGTTGTTGAGCAACGAACCATGAGCACATCCATCACCGAAAATGCTAAATACAAACCATTGATGGTGGATTCTCTTAAAGCAATACCATCAATATCTTTGTCAATTGAGAGCCCAAATACACTCAATACAGAGAATGAAAGACCGCTATCTATTGAAATGATTTTTCCTGACGGAACTGAAGGGTTTCAGGAAAATGCTGGCGTCACACTTTTCGGCGGATACTACACAAACTTTTCAAAAAAGAATTTTCGTATCTATTTCCGAAGTGAATACGGCACAACCAAACTTCGTTACCCTATCTATGAAGAATATGAGAATCAGATACCTCCCGCACAAGAATTTGATAGCATTAACCTCAGGAGCGGTTCACACGACATGATTGACCGCGGCGCATACATGTCAAACCGATTCACTGATGACACAATGCTGGAAATGGGGCACATCTCCCCTCACGGACGCTTTGTTCATGTTTACCTTAACGGAACATACTGGGGAATGTATCACCTCCGCGAACGTTGGAATGCCGCAATGGCATCAGAGTATCTAGGAGGATCCAAAGAAGATTATGAAGCCATCAATGCCGGAAATACAGGCAACGAATTTCTTCAGGGAATCGTATTTGATGGTAGCGGGAAGTATTGGACAGAGACACGAAATTTAATTAATGGAAATTCTCCATTCGAGGCTGCTGCGAATCACATCGATATCCCAAATGTCATTGATTTTATGTTGCTCTGGACTTCTGGTAATTGTGAGTCTGAATTTCGCAGCGTCGGATCCATCCCCCTTGGCGTATCCTTCAAATTCTTTATGAAAGACGCTGACGGGTTCCTTCGTAATCCTAGCCATCCAGTCACTCATAACGGACCACTGAATTCATTGACCCGTTTCCGTAGAGAAGGAGATCCAGATTATAAAATCTTACTTGCTGATCAAATCCATAAACATTTTTTCAATGATGGTGCAATGACATCCAACCGATTAACTTCAAGACTGCAACGCAGAGTTGATGAAGTTAAGATGCCATTTTTGGCGGAGGCCGCCAGATGGACAAACGTACGTGGCGGCCGAGCGAACCATTCACCAACGAGCTGGGAGGCATATCAAAACAACCTTCTCAATAACCAGTTACCAAGGCTAACAGCCAATATGATGACAAAGTTCAGAAGCGCTGGAATGTATCCAAATTTAATTACTCCAGTATTCAATCAGCATGGAGGATCAATACCAGAAGGTTCCGGTATCACCATGAGCACCAATACTCTGGCAATTTATTATACAACGAACGGCTCTGATCCAAGACTTTCAGGAGGATCAATTAATCCTCAGGCAATTGCCGCGACATTCAATGACGAGGCTCCCATTCCAAAAGATTACATTAAGAATGGACACGTTTGGAAGTATCTCGATGACGGTTCAGATCAAGGTGACTCATGGTTTGGTCGAGACTTCAATGATTCTCAATGGGCATCAGGTCCCTCAGAACTTGGATATAGTGAGGGCGACGAAGCCACTCTGATTAGCTATATTGATTCTGATGATGCCCCCGGCACTCAACGCAATGCCACTACCTACTTCCGCACCAGCATCGATCTGCCAAACCCGTCATCCTATTCATTTTTCATAATCAAACTTAAATATGATGACGGAGCAGCTGTTTATGCTAACGGATCAGAACTCATCCGAACAAAGAATCTTCCATCAGAAGCTGGTTATGATACTTACTCAACCTCAGGCACACCAAATGAACGCATTTACCATGAATATCAGGTTCCAAGCTCTAGCTTTGTCGATGGAACCAACCAGATCGCAGTGGAAATCCACAACTCATCCCCTAACAGTTCTGACATAAGTTTTGATCTAATTCTCCGCGGAGAAGTTGACACGAGCGTAGGAAGCAGGATCACCTCACCTGTAATTCTTAATGATCCCTCAATGATACGAGCCCGTGCCTATGACCCTAGCAAAAGAGAATGGAGTGCACTTAATGAAGCTTTCTTCTCAATAGGATCAGTCCCTGCAAATTCTTCGAATTTCAGAATAACGGAACTTCATTATCACCCAGAAGAGCCATCCTCCGAAAATGAGCTAAGCATATCTGCTGACCGGGACGATTACGAATTTGTTGAGTTCTTAAATAGAGCCACTTCGCCCATTGACCTTTCAAATATACATTTCGAAGACGGTATCAATTTTACCTTCTCAGAAAATACAATTCTAAATCCAGATCAGAGGATCGTCATTGTCCGTGATGAAAATGCATTCAAAGCCCGGTACGGCAACGATCCAAAAATTAACGTGGCCGGCGAATATACTGGCCGCCTATCCAATGATGGCGAACGACTATTCATTAAGAATAGCACCACAAATAATATTGTAGATTTTACTTATAATGATCAGGTCCCATGGCCAACGGCCGCTGACGGTACTGGACCATCATTGGTACTTACTGGCGAAACAGCTAATGATCCTTCGAGCTGGAAAGAAAATGCAGTGAAGGGAGGCCGGCCCGGCTATCCTGACGCGACAGTCTCATCAGGATTCAATCAATGGAAAGAAACCAATCAAATAACAGATAGCTTAGGTGATAACGATAGAGATGGCATTATTAACCTCATCGAATATGCCTTCAACACCAACCCTAACATTGCAGAGCCTCTCGAAAACCCTAGAGCAAAGGTAGCGAGCGTCGGAGGGAAGCAATATTTAGAAATAACTTATACGGAAAATATCCAAGCTATTGATGCAGATATAAAAATACAACTGAGTCACGATCTTAAAGATTGGAACTCAGACCCACAAATGGAAACTATTTCAGAAACTATTTCCGATGACAAAAAAACCAAAACCATAACGGTTCGAACCTCGGACCCGATCAGTTCATCAAAAGATACTTATTTCCGTTTTAATATTAGCCTCTAAAAATTATCTTTTCATTCTCTGTTCGAGAAACGATCTAACGTAATTTTTGCTGACTGGATTCGTAAACCAGCTGCCACGTAATAAAGGTGCATTATGCCAACGTGAGAATTCATCCATTGCAACTAACCGGCTCATGTTCTGAATCATCTCATCTGAAACATGGGACCGATATATCGCAATACAGTTGCCGTTGTTATTAAGCAATAAAGAAAAAGGGAATTCTATGTCGGCAGAGCGTTCAAACAGAGTCCCGCGCCAACGCTTGACTAAACTAAAAAAGTCTTCAGGAATGAATCCCCAATTTCCTTGGAATTTGGATTTAGTTATTAATTCATAGGCCGAACCTGCTCTTTCAATCCCGTCAACGGACAAGGCCAATGAATCAATTCCCATAGAATTCATTCTCACGCGCTCCTTTTCTAAAGACTCCAATTCGGATGCATTGTCCTGGGATGAACTCTCCCAAAAAGTCACTAATACAGGAATTCCATCCGCTCTCAATTCTTTCATTTTTGCATCTGGAGCACGAAAAGTTAATCGAGGAAATGGGACTTCGACTGGCAAATATATATGATCACTGAACGAGTTTTTTTTCTCAATAGCTACAGCATCAAGCTTCAGTGACACCTCTGAAGGGAAGGAACCATTGACTGCCTCGCCTTCACCCTCCTTAAGCAAATAACGCCCGCCTCTCTTCACTCCGGAAAAAGATTCATCTTCCCCTCCTGGCCATGACACAACCAAGCTCTTTACTCGTTCATTTATATCCATTCCAAAATGTAACCACTTAGTGGATTGGGAAAGAAACATTTCACCTGCCCTCAAGGAGCGAACCATGATTCCATTCTCCGTTTTTAATGTTACTTTTGCTCCTATCGCATCACGATTACACAAAACCCCTTCAAGACGCAAAGAAACTGAGCCATGATGAGTCGCGCTATCGTTTAGCATCAACCTTAATCGTGGTGCATTGCGATTACGAAGCCAAATGTCTTGATCTCCGTCCCGGTCCCAATCACACACAGCTAATGCCCTCCCATCGTCATCTAAACCCAACCCGCTCAGATGGGAAAAATCAACAAACCCTTTTCCATCCATATTTACATAAATAGAATTTCTCTCACTTCCGCTCCAGGAATCACCTTTACGAACCGCATTAACTAATTGGCCCCAAGAATCAGAGTACCTTGAAAGCTTAGCTTTATCATTTGCATCGACTGGACTCGGCGAAACGACCTGACGCCAAAAGAAACTTCACAAGTCCTCCTCCTTCTTCCAACCAGTTATATATCCGTTCGTAATTACTAGATCTTCCCAACCATCATTATCTATATCTACAAATCCTGAACTCCATGCCCATCGCCCCATCGAGACTCGAGCGTCTCGGGTCACATCAGAAAAGCCTCCTTTAGTGCCTCGATAAAGAGTGTTCCCTTGTGACATCTTCCGCATTTCCTGTATTTCATCAAGGTCCCTATTTGGAGCAAATTTATCTTGCCTGCCTACCCTATTACCCGCTGCAGAAAACATGTTTCCTACATAGAGATCAAAGATTCCGTCCCTATCATAGTCACCCCAAGAAACGGACATCCCTGCACCAGTATCCTCTAAACCTAATCGTTTAGCATCTTCAGTGAAATGCCCTCCATCATTCCTATACATACAATTACGGCCAAAATCATTCGCTACATAAAGATCCGGATCTCCATCATCATCATAATCCTCCCATGAAGCAGAAAAGCTCCAACGATCATTATTAGCCCCAAGACCAACAGATTCAGTTTCATCAGTAAAAGAAAATCCCCCATGATTAACTAAGAGAACATTTTTACCTCCATTCTTAGCGTCGTGAAAAGGAACAGGAGTTCGCTCATCAAATCCTCTAGACCCAGAATTCCTGTCCCCTTCTCCATAAATACAAACATACACATCAAGGTCACCGTCCAAATCAAAATCCGATGAACTCAAAGAGAAAGGATATTGAGCATTAGGAAAACCTCCTCTGATTGTAAATTGACCATGCCCATCATTTTCGGCAAAAACAATCATAGCTATGGTGGCAACTACTAG
Source organism: Verrucomicrobiales bacterium (assembly GCA_013213965.1). Classification (GTDB taxonomy): domain Bacteria; phylum Verrucomicrobiota; class Verrucomicrobiia; order Verrucomicrobiales; family DEV007; genus EC70. The sequence continues at coordinate 7,163 of JABSSR010000498.1, forward strand.
GTCCTGATCTCCGTCATTATCTAAGTCCAAGAGAAGAGCTGCTCGAGAATCTTCATACCAATCAATGCCCGCATTCATTGAAGCATCCATTGCTGTCCCATCCTGATTCTGAACATATAGCCTATTAGGCAAACTACCTCCATCACATACAAACACGTCATCTCTGCCATCTCCGTTCACATCTCCAACAGCCAGACCATGGTGACCGGTCATAGCCATGTCGCCGAACTTGGTTATTAGGCCAGCCCACTCAGAAATACCTTTATTAATCTGAGTATCATAATGAGGAGTGCCCCCTATAACCTTGTAAGTATAATCCTTATAAAGAGCCTTCTTATCAGATCTTAACTCCGAATAATTTTTCCTTTCCAAGCTAAGCAATTTTAATTCTCCATCAGAACGCCGATCCCATTCACAAACCCATTCTGCATGAACCTCTTTATATTCACCAAGATGATCAACAATAAGAGAAGTCTTAAATAATCCTTTCTGATCGGATATCTCGACCACTTTAAGGTAATTTCCCAAAGGAAAATTCTTAGGTAATTCTAATAAGGACTGAATGAACTCTTTCTTTCCAACATGACGGTCCTCGTCGCCTCCTTCCCACAGCGAAATGCCATTCGACTTTGATAAAACCTTTTCCACAGAGGAAGGAATTATTTCCATTCCACGAAAATCATTTCCTATCAGTTCCTCCGCATCGTCCACAGATAAAACCATCTTCCTAAATGAACTCTCTATTTCAGCAGTGGCCTCTTCAGTGCTCCATGAAGAATTAACATTACGAATTGAAGATGCATTAGAGTGAAAGGCGATCCCTGAACCCCCTTCTAAAAATTTCCTATCAGCACCTTTGATCCTTTTCTTATTTAAATCGACGAGTTCATTGCTTGCCGAAAAGGTCTGGGTCTTCTTTCGAGATTTACTCTCACAACCGAGAAATAAATATAATAAACTTAATAGAATGACAAATCGCACTACCGACACACCAAATCTTCATGCCAAGCATCACTCAGGTCAATACCACTGAGCATTTTATATTATTTAGTTAAATTAAAGCTGGGGA
>JABSSR010000499.1 GCA_013213965.1 Verrucomicrobiales bacterium
ACAATTACAAGATACCGAGGAGGCCAGCCTTATGGAGAAGCTTACAAGACCGATATCATTAAATACGAAAAAGGGAAATCCGAAATACTATTTGGAATGAGACACGGCAAAGAAGCTGATGGTAGGAGAATGCTTTCAGGAAAAATATTGCGTGCCCAACTCTACGATAAAGCCCTCAATCCTGGAGAGATTGCGGCATCTGCCGGAACCGAATCAAACTTCGTATCAGATGAAGAAATTCTTGCCCTGATAACTGATGACGAAAAAACCAAAAGGAATAATCTCAGTTCTAAGATCAAAGAACTAAATGACAAGGCTAACCATTTCCGCTCGCAAAGAAAAACCAAAATCTATTCGGTCGCAGCCAGATCCAATCCCGGAATCACCTACGTATTGAACAGAGGTCATGCCCTTCAGCCTAAAGAAAAGGTAAGTCCCGGTTCAGTGAATGCGGTTATCGGTCCTAATGCAAATTTTAACCTTCCCACCGATGCCCCAGATTCGGAACGACGCAAAAAATTAGCTGAGTGGATTACTCATTCTAACAACCCACTATTTACAAGAGTCATTGCCAACAGAGTATGGCATCATCACTTTGGAAAAGGCTTGGTAAAGACCCCGAATGATCTTGGTTTTAGCGGCGGAATCCCAAGTCATCCAGAACTTCTGGACTGGCTAGCAACAGAACTCAAAACAAATGGTTACAGCCTCAAATATCTGCACCACTTAATGGTTAACTCAAGGGCATATCGTCAATCCTCGATACCCAATCCAAAAGCATTAGAAAATGATTCCGATAACCGACTCCTCTGGCGCAAATCACCAACAAGAATAGATGCTGAAAGCCTAAGAGATTCCATGCTAAGCGTATCTGGAAAAATAAACACTTCAATGGGAGGCCCTGGGTTCCGGGACGTTACTTTCAGATCATTGAATGGAACCACTTATTACACGCCCTTTGACAAGGAAGATGAGTCTCTGAACAGGAGGACCATTTACCGGTTCAGTCCTCGTGGACAGAGAAGTGCGCTACTTGACGCCTTTGATTGTCCAGACCCGTCCACTACTGCTCCTAGTAGATCAACGACTACGACACCGATCCAGGCACTTGCTCTATTAAATAATGCGTTCGTGCTTCGGATGGCAGAAGGATTCGCCGAACGGCTAAAAGAAGAGAATCAGGACAAGATCAGAGATCAGGTCATTAGAGCATATGGATTGGCATACGGCAGAAGACCTGATCCAGAGGAAATCCAACTTGGCCTTAAACTTTCAAAAGATCACGGTTTGCAAGCACTCTGCCGGGTCCTTTTTAATAGCAACGAATTTGTAGTAGTAGAATGAGTATGAACCCAAACCGTCGTGATTTTCTTAATTGGAGCATTCAGAGCACAGGTGCCACTGCTTTCACTAACCTCCTTCTACAGGATCAAGTTCAGGCATCTGGAACTTCTCTAGTAACCCATTATCAAGCCAAAGCAAAAAAGGTAATTCATATCTGTTTGGTAGGTGGAATGAGTCATATCGATTCTTTTGATCCCAAGCCTCATCTAACAAAAAATCATGGTAAAGAAGCACAACTTTCTGAAAAACCGGACATATTTTTTGGCCGTGTAGGACCATTACGCGGAGCCGATTGGGAATTCAAGCCCAGAGGAAAGAGCGGACTAATGGTTTCTGAAATGTTTCCATACATAGCAGAACAAGCAGACAAAATAACTGTCATCCGTTCCATGATAACTCAGTCAGCTAACCACACTCCTGCACTATTCTTTGAGAATAGTGGTTTCGAATTTAATGGTTATCCATCGGTCGGGAGCTGGGTTTCCTATGGCTTAGGCGCAGAGTCTGAATCGCTCCCGTCCTATGTCGTTTTACCTGATGGACGAGGAGATCCTAACGGGGGCGCCTCTAACTGGTCGAATGGTTTCCTCCCCGCCCAGTACCAAGGGGTCCGGTTTGGGAAAGGAGAAAATCCTATCAGGGATCTTTTCCCTGCCAGAGAAATTTCTGATAATGAGGAACTCCAGTCCCGGAAATTACTCAATCGCCTCAACAATAAGCATCATGACAAAACCCAAATAGATGATCTTCTTGAGGCCAGAATCCGAAGTTATGAACTGGCTGCAAAGATGCAGCTTTCAGTGCCAGAAGTGACCGACCTTAACGATGAATCTGAAAAAACCAAAGAAATGTATGGGATCGGAAAGGACCTGACGGATGACTGTGGAAAGAAATGTCTTCTTGGTCGTAGGCTCTTGGAACAGGGCGTACGATTTGTACAAATCTTCTCAGGTGGGCCGATAGGAGGAAGTCCAAGAGCTAGCTGGGACGCTCATGAAAATGTGAAGGAAAACCATGGGAAGGAAGCACAAAGAATTGACAAACCTATAGCGGCCCTGCTCGCTGATTTGGATCGTCGAGGAATGCTCGATGAAACACTTGTACTGTTCACGACTGAGTTCGGAAGAACCCCATTCGCACAGTCAGATAAAGGAAAAGTTGGTCCTGGAAGAGATCATAACAAGGGAGGCTTCTCAATATGGATGGCAGGTGCTGGACTCAAGCCGGGAATTAGTCATGGAGTAACTGATGAGATTGGATGGAAGACTGCAGAGGATCCTGTCACCTGGCAAGATTTTCATGCCACAGTCATGCATTTACTTGGAATGAATCACGAAAAACTGACCTTTTATCACAATGGCATTGAACGACGATTGACTAACGTTCATGGAAAACTGATTGGTGAAATCCTCGCCTGATAAATAATTAATTGAAGAGTTCGAGTTAACATTTCTCACACGAACTATGCACTGATGAGCATGGACAAAGAAAATCAAGAAAGCCAACCTCTTAATCTCATTGTCAGGAATGAGGACGAATCAGAGAAAGAACCAAGTGCTTGCGGGCACCGGTACAGATTACTAAGCCGTGAGGATGAAGGGGTAGCTGCTTGGGCACATGCCGTAGACATTGATGGTGCCAGGCTCCATTACCATAAAAAATCCACCGAACTCTATTATGTTTTAGAGGGGAAAGGCACTGTTAGCTTAGATGAAAAGGAAGAACATGTGCAAAAGGGAACCATCATCCATATTCCACCCGGTGTCGTTCATGGTGCTAACGGGAAAATGAGGGTCCTAGTCATAGGAATTCCCGACATTGATGACTCGGACGTTTACTACGTATAAAAATAAAAGCAGCACAAGACCAAATTAACTAATCGTTACATTATTTGATGACAATATACGGGAAGATATTTAGAAGCAGTATAGGTGCATTTTTACTAACACTGCTGCTTCTGCAGCACATGCATGCTGACGTAGATAAAGATGCCTTACCCAAAGTGGAGGACGGTTTCAAAATCAACTTCTTTGTAAAGGAGCCTCACATTATCAATCCCTCCTCACTCTGCTTTGATAAAAAAGGGCGACTTTACGTGGGGGCAGGCCCGCAATACCGGAATCCGAAGGAAGATTCACCAACCGATTACATCAAGATTCTCATCGATGCGGATGACGACGGTGTCGCCGAGACGGTGAAAACTTTCGCCGAGGGGCTCAATTGCGTGCAGGCGATGGCTTGGAAAGGCAATGAACTGTGGGTAGCCAACGCCCCGGAACTCACGGTCCTACGCGATACCGACGGAGACGATGTCGCTGACGAGTATCAGGTCATCTACACCGGTCTCAATAACCTGCGCCACAGTGTGCACGGGCTTAACTGGGGGCCAGACGGCTGGCTCTACTTCACCATGGGCAACACCTGGGTGAAGCCAAATGCGCCGAAGCCTGTTCGTGACCTGCAGGGCATCAAGTCAGACGACAAGACTCAATACCCGTTGACGAA
>JABSSR010000005.1 GCA_013213965.1 Verrucomicrobiales bacterium
ATAAAAGAAAAACACCTTACCGGGAAGGCATGTTAACTCCATCAAAGGTCAGGGTTGAGAGGGCTTTCTTGGGCGAAAAGAACTCCTTAAAGATGCGTATTGGAAGCGCATAACTGGCGATCGTGGCCTTGCTGATTTTCCCCTCATTTTTCCGCGTGCTGTAGATCTCGCAAATATCAGCAATACTGCGGCTGTGTCCCAGTTTTGTATCTCGAATTTCTGGATTTGGCATCCGATTTGGGTCGCTTTGTGTATCACTTTTGTGTCCCATTTCAGATTTATAGGTTCCTCGTAAAGAGAAACTAGCACACTATCAACAACATACGTTAGGAAGAAAGGCGAGGGCGGGAATCGAACCCGCGAATACCGGTTTTGCAGACCAGCGCATTACCACTTTGCTACCTCGCCATTTGACCGAAGCGAAATCGGTTCCGCCTTCTGAGGCGAGCAAATTAGATATCCTTAACTCTGATGACTGTCAATGCCCCGGAAAACTTTTTCACTAATGATATTACTTAACCAATGCTTATAAATTCTTGATGTAATTGCATTTTGATTTCCTGAAGACTTTGTTTTGAGGCTGAAAATACATTATAATGGGATAAATCAGTCATCTTCATCCTCCGTTAACTGATATTCATTCATGCGAGCACTAATTCAAAGAGTACGAGAAGCTAAAGTTACAATCGAAGCGGAAACTTACAGCCAAATCGGAACAGGCCTTCTTGTTTTACTTGGAATTGAGTCTGCCGATACGGAAGAAGATGTATTATGGCTAGCTGGTAAGATCTCAAAGATGCGGATCTTTGGTGATGGGGCCGGACAGATGAACCTTTCACTTTCAGATATCAATGGGGAAATGCTTGTAGTGAGTCAATTTACGCTTCACGCAAATACCAAAAAAGGGAACCGCCCATCATTCATCAGAGCCGCAAGGCCAGAACACGCAGTGCCTCTTTATGAAAAGTTTATTTCTGAAATGGAAACGGTAATTGGAAAAACAGTATCAACAGGAAAATTCGGAGCATCAATGCAGGTCTCTCTCACCAATGACGGCCCTGTGACAATATGGATTGATTCTAGGAACCGGGAATAGATTCCGAGTCTTCAGATTCTTCACCGGGTTCTCTTTTAATCCTAGGCTTTAACCGTATAGCGGTTCCGCAATACATGCACCGCATCCATCTGAACAAAATAAGATGAAGGGCCGCCGCAAAAGTATATCCAAGCAAGGGAATTTCATTCGCTAGGCGATGCTTGTCACAGCGGCGTATCCTGAAGAACTGGCAACTGCACACACGGCACCTCGTTCGTAATGTTGTAAAGAAATGCATGAGACCCAAAATCACAAAAACCACCATGACAGGAAGAACAACAGCAAGGCCAAAAAAGGTGGAATCAAAAAATAATGCAAGGGGCAGAACAATAAGTGTCGCCAATAAAACGAATCGATTAATTAAAACTAGTAAACTGGTGAATACCAATTTGCCTGGCTGTGGATAAGGAACGCCCCTTTCGACTGAGCGAGGCAATCTCCCGTCAAAAAACTTTGGTTTCTCAGAAAAATTGTTAGCACCACGCACGCGCCCTCCCGTAAGAGGATCGACCTTGCTCTTTCCATCACGGTATTCTTCGAGGCTAACCAGCTTGGATTTATCTATTGTGTCCTGCTCCGGTTCATCAACGTAGACCTGCTGTTGAGCAATGGTCTGAGCCATTTCCTTTGAAACAGAAGCATCAAATGAAGAGTCTGCACTCCCTGCATTCGTATCGATCAAAGCATCAGTTTGGATCATTTTAGAATGTATTTCGACTGTGCCTTTGACGACCACTTCCGCTACCTCTTCAATTTCATCAGCACCGTCAGCAGTCGCTGATTCCCAATTTAACGACGAAATATCCTTAGCCTCAGATAACTCATTCTTATCATTGCTATTGTCAGGAATCTGTTCAGGGCTTTCTTGCTTAGTATCCACTAAAATGGTGATTATTAATTAGGCTCCTTACATTAACATAATGGAACAATAAAGTAATAGTCGTTCTTACAACTTTATGACAAATTCTGCAACATTTCGTGAAGCTGATCTAACTTTTTTTTGAACTCGTCTTTGCGATCAAGATTTTCCTGCACAACTTCTGCAGGGGCCCTTTCCGTGAACTTGGGATTTGATAATTTACCACGGATTTGTTTCAGATCCTTCTCGGCCTTGTCAATTTCCTTGGTTATCCTTTTCTTTTCTGCCTCAATATCAACGAGTCCCTCAAGGGGCATGTACATTTTTCCTATGGGTGTTAAAAAGGTCGGAGTGCCTGCACTGGGCTCATAGGTCTCTGAAACAAAGATCTCACCGGCACCGCTGAGGATCTTCAAAGTTTCCAACTCTTCCTTTGCCCATTCAACTGAAGGATGAAGGTAAAATTTCACGTTACGATTTGCCGCCAGATTATATTGAGCCTTTAGATGCCTGGCCCGGGTAGTTGCCTCGTGAATTGCGTTAGTCCTTTCCTTTGCCTGCTCAACCAAATGTGAATCAAGGACTTGCATCACCGGCTCCTCTGAGAGGCAAACTCTCATCAGGAGTTCCCCATTTTCTGCGAAACCAAGTTTTTCCCCCAATTCTTCAGTAATATGAGGCATGTAAGGGTGAAGTTGCTGGAGGAACCTTGAAAACACGGTATCAACGACAATGAGGGCCGTCTCCCTGCGGTCCGGATCCGCATCATCCCTAAAATATTGTTTGATAGACTCAAGGTACCAATCACAGAACTCGCTCCAGAAAAAGTCATAAAGCTTATTTGCGATTTCCTGAAATTTATATGCCGAGTAAGATGTGTTTATTTCTTCTGTAAGCGTGTCCAATTTCGAAAGGATATCAATATCGTAAATCGATAAATTATTGATGTCAGGCAACTGACACAATCCTTCAGGACCGCCCTGCATCTGACGGAAACGTGCAGCATTCCATAGTTTATTGGCAAAATTACGTCCCTCCTCAACTTGAGGACAATCGGTACCATCATCAGAATCTTTCTTTTTATTTTCTATGAAACGAACGTCCGTTCCACTAGGTGCGATCCTCATAATCGAAAAGCGCAAAGCGTCCGCACCATACTTTGCGATAAGGTCAAGAGGATCAGGGGAATTGCCCAGACTCTTGGACATCTTCCTGCCCTTCTTATCACGAATGATGCTTGTGAAAAACACATTCGCAAATGGTCTCTGTCCAGTAAATTCATATCCGGCCATTATCATACGTGCGACCCAGAAAAAGATGATGTCTGGTCCAGTGACTAAGTCAGTAGTCGGATAAAATTTCTGTCTGGTTTTTTCATCCATAGTTGCGAAGGGCCAGAGCCACGAACTGAACCATGTATCAAGAACATCATCGTCCTGTATCCAATTTTCATCATCTGAGGGAGGTTCCAAAGAAACATGTAAATCGTCACCGCAAGTTTCCTTGTCCAGTGAAGGCGCTGACTTAAGTTCTTCGGCTCGGTCCTTGCGATACCAGACAGGAATTCTGTGGCCCCACCAAAGTTGGCGACTAATGCACCAGTCCTGTATGTTTTCCATCCAATGAGCATAAGTCTTTGCCCAACGCTCAGGCCGAAACTTAATTTCTCGATCAGAAACAGCGGCCATAGATTCACTTACCTTTGGGTAATTAAGGAACCATTGCATTGAAATTCGAGGCTCTATGGGCACATCGGCTCTTTCGCTGTAACCAACATTATTTTCATATTCTTCGACACGTATAAGTAGGCCCATCTCATCCAACTTTTCAGAAACAATCTCACGCGCTTCGAACCGGTCAATGCCTTCAAATTCTTCTCCAGCCAATGCATTGAGTGTGCCGTCAGGATTAAGTACGTCAATTATTTCTAGATCATTCTTAATTCCTATTTCAAAGTCAGCCTTGTCATGAGCCGGGGTCACTTTAAGAACTCCAGTTCCAAATTCTGGATCAATGTGTTCATCAGCAATGATTGGAATTTCTGCTCTTGGAAAGGGACGCACCGCCTTCTTACCAATTAATTCTGAATATCTGTCATCATTTGGGTTCACTGCCACCGCACTATCTCCCATGAGTGTCTCGGGGCGCGTCGTAGCAATCTCTAAAAATTCTCCCTCCCTATCTGCAATTTCATACCTCATATAATAGAGTTTACTTTGCTGAGGTTTCATGATTACCTCCTCATCAGAAAGAGCAGTCAAGGAAGAAGGGCACCAGTTGACCATTCTCTTACCGCGATAGATTTTACCGCTATTGAAAAAATGTACGAAACAATTCTGGACTTGTTTTGAATAGTCATCATCCATCGTGAATCGCTCACGTTCCCAGTCACATGAACATCCCAACTTCTTGAGTTGTTTGATGATTATCCCTCCATGCTTTTCTTTCCATTCCCAGGAACGTTCCAGGAAAGAATCCCTCCCAATATCACGTCGGCCCTGACCTTCAGAATCACGCAAATGTTTTTCGACTTTCGACTGTGTGGCAATGCCTGCATGGTCAGTTCCTGGAAGCCAAAGTACTTCTTTGCCCTCGGCCCGGGCACGTCTCGCGAGGATGTCCTGGATTGTATTATTTAATACATGACCAAGCGTAAGAACACCTGTCACGTTAGGTGGTGGGATTACAATGCTGTAATGCTCATTCGCTGTAGACGGATTTGCATGGAACGCTTTAGCGTTTATCCACTGGGAAAACCACTTTTCTTCTACTTGACCAGGTTCGTATGCCTTGGGTATTTCGACTGACATTGAACGCGGAAATAACTTGATTGAACCCCAATTTGCAAAATTTAATTACTTATCAGTAAAAAATATAAATTCCGCTGATGATATAAACACACAAAATTAACTATAAACCCCAAATATAACCCTGTTTACTCTATCCAACCACTCAAAACAAAAGGCCCTCATTGTATGGGGAATGATTGGCGTAATTGGAATTTTTTCTTTTGTCGAGAAAGCTCATTCGGCTGCTTGGACAGTAATCAAGCATAATGGTCGTGAATATGTCACTGCTCAAAACATTAAAGACTTTTACCACTTCAGCTCTCTGGAAAGAAACAAAGGTTCACTGAGGTTCAGTTCACCCAAAATTGAAATGCGTATCAAAAATGGATCTGATAACCTTTACATTAATACCGTCCTTTTCCGACTAAGTTACAAAGTTATTCAAATAAGAAATAATTATCTATTCTCTCGAATTGATCTGGCAAAACTTATTGATCCGGTACTAAGGCCCAGTTACATCAAAACGGCCAAGCGGTTCAGGACTGTTATTATTGATCCGGGTCATGGAGGCAGTGATCCGGGAAGTGTCAACGGGTATGGCAAAGAAAAGGATTTCAACTTGAGACTTGCCAAAATCTTACTGCGCGATCTTGAGCGTAAGGGGTTCCGTGTAAGAATGACCAGATCAACAGATGCTTTCACTACACTTGGAGCGCGCGTCATATACGCTAATCGAATTGCCGACTCTATTTTTGTCTCATTGCACTTTAATTCATTCAGTAACAATACAGCCAAAGGAATTGAAACCTACGCGCTAAGTCCTAAGGGATCCGGCACCCATAACGATAGAGGAGTAAAAAATAATTTTCTCAAAGGAAATGCCAGAGACTCAGAAAACATTGCCCTAGCAACAGCAATACATGCGTCTGTAATTAAAAAAACTCAGGCAGATGACAGAGGAATAAAAAGAGACAGATTCACGGTCCTGGCCGGTCTTGCGATGCCTGCAGTCCTAGTTGAAGGCGGCTTCCTAAGTAATCCTAAAGATGCACGCAAGATTGCTAGTACAGCATACCTGTCACTTCTTTCGAACGGAATAACAAACGGTATAGTCGCTTACCGTAACGCTTTGCGTTAAGTTGCCATTCTCGAAACTCTCATCCTTTCAGTCGCGAGGATAGAAGATAAAACTTTAAAATCCTCTTCGTGATTACCACTAAGAATACAATAGGTGTAATCTCTCCATCTCTTAATTTCATCAACTGCCGTTTGCATGCGCAATTGAAAAGTGTCCTCATCTTCACTATCTCTCCCGCGCAACCTCTTCTCTAGCTCAGTAGTATCTGAAGTCGTAAGAAAAACATCCACAAGCGCATCTGATATCACAGGGTCCTTACTGTCTCGAACCTGATCTGCTCCCTGAACGTCGATGTCCATAATCACATCCTTCCCTTTATTTAATATATCAACTACAGCATTTGATAGGGTTCCGTATCGCCACTTGTGAACTTCTGCATGCTCAAGGAACTCATTATTTTCAACTCTTTTCGAAAACTCATCATCGCTAAGAAAATGATAATCCTGACCATCTGTTTCACCTTCACGTGGTGACCGGGTAGTGCATGATATTGAAAATACTAGGTTTCTATCTTCACTCAAAGCCCGACGCAAGAGAGTGGACTTACCGGAACCGGCCGGGCCCGACAATAACAACAGAATTCCCTTGCGGGGGCCTTGTGTTCCTAGCAAATCTTCAGCGCTCATCTATTCAATATTTTGTATTTGTTCCCTGATTTTTTCTAGCTCTGTCTTGGATTCTACAATGATCTGTGCAATTGAAGCATCATTTGCCTTGCTTCCGATCGTATTGATTTCACGCCCCATTTCCTGAATAAGAAAATCCAAAGGCCTGCCAACAGCTTCATCCCTCGTAAAATATTTATGGCACTGAGCAAAGTGACTCTCGAGACGGGTGATCTCCTCAGAAATATCACAACGATCCGCAAATAAACCAATTTCCTTAATGAGCCTTTCGTCGTCGAGGTTCAGTTCGATGCCCGCAGAATCAAGCCTCTTAATTAAATTCTTCCTGTACCTTTGCACAACGCTAGGAGCCTGCTCCGCAATTTGTTGCAGAAAGCCTTTCAGTGTCGCAAGTCTTGATTCCAAATCAGACTTCAAATGCGCCCCTTCAGTGGAACGCATCTCTAATAATTTAGAGAGAGATTCTTTTAATGCTTTTTCAACAAAGGGCCAAGCGTCTTCTGGCTCTGGAAGGGTTTCTCCGAGTTGAATCACACCAGGGGCTCGGCCAGGATCAAATCTGGACACGAGCCCATTTAATCCTAAATGCTCCTCAAGTTTTGCAATTGCTGCTGAATATTCTTCGGCCAGTGGTAAGTTTATAGATAATGAACCGCCCTTGGCTTCTGACGATTTCAGAGAAATCCCAACATTTATCCGCCCCCTTGAGACTACCTCGCTGACTTGCTTCCTAATGCGTGAATCTAATGCGCTTAACTCACGAGGAAGATTCACAACAATGTCTGCCTGCTTACGGTTTACTGATGCAACTTCAACGCGATAAATAAGGTCATCATTCAAGGCTTCTCCGCAGCCAAATCCGGTCATGCTCTTCATATATATTAAAGGAAAGAACGAAGATCGCTTGATGACAAACTGAATCTCATAAAAGAGTCTATATTCTTGGGTGCATAGCTCAGCCCTATGAAGATATATTAAATATCAAAATACGATTATTACTTATTTTCTAAGTAGAATACGACCTCAATAGACCCCAAAGAGTGGGAGAATTGACTTCGCGACACGAGGTCGTATCTTCTCCTTCGATATAAGAAAAATGACTACGTTAAAAACAAAGCGTGAACAGAAAACCAGAAATTATTTATCTGGAGCGCAAATTCTTATACTGCTCGGCCTTTAGGCCAAAAATTAAATCCCTCCCATTCTGTACTCCCTCGCTTTGAGGGTGAAATGTATCCAAAATCAAAATGAAGTCATCAAGCTTGAAAAAATACAGGCCTTTCAGCCCAGTAGAACTTTCAGACCGTCAATGGCCTGATCAGGCAATAACGGCAGCACCAACATGGTGCAGCGTGGATTTAAGAGATGGCAACCAAGCGCTTGCCGTTCCCATGAATGTTTCTCAAAAGCTTGAGCTTTTTGATTTACTTGTAAGTATCGGCTTTAAAGAAATTGAAATCGGATTCCCTTCAGCCTCAGATACTGAATTTGAATTTATACGGAAGCTTGTTGAGGAGAAACTAATACCTGATGATGTAAAGCTTCAGTGCCTTGTCCAGGCAAGAGAACACCTGATACGCCGAACCTTTGAAGCTATAGAGGGTGTTCCGAAGGCAATAATTCACATTTACAATTCCACTTCCCCACTGCAGAGAAGAATCACTTTTGGTGGCGCGAGTCAGGAAAAAATTAAGAAAATCGCTGTAGAAGGAACTGCTCTAATAAAGGAACTTGTCGATACAGTTCCTGAGACTCAAGTGGATTTGGAATATTCGCCTGAAAGCTTCTCAGACACGGAACTTGAATTTGCTCTTGATGTCTGTCATGGCGTCATGGATGTATGGAATCCATCTTTAACAAATCCGATTATATTAAATCTTCCTGCAACTGTTGAATGGACTACCCCAAACGTTCATGCTGACCAGATCGAATGGTTCTGCCGCAATCTTCAAGACCGTGACTCTGTCAGGGTCAGTCTCCACACACATAATGATCGGGGCACAGGAACTGCCGCGACAGAATTGGGACTTATGGCCGGAGCGGACCGGGTAGAAGGAACATTATTTGGAAATGGTGAGCGTACCGGAAACTTGGACATAGCAACTGTAGCATTAAATATGAACAGTCATGGCATTGAAACCGGACTGGACTTTTCAAACATACCCAAGGCCAGAGAAGTGTATGAACGCTGCACGCAAATGAAAGTGCCTGATCGTCATCCTTATGCTGGGGACTTAGTGTTCACTGCATTTTCTGGAAGTCATCAGGACGCTATCAAGAAAGGGATGGATCTTATCGAAGCTGATAATTCACACTGGGCCGTTCCTTATCTAACCATTGACCCTACTGACATTGGGAGAACGTATGAGGCTATCATTCGTATTAATAGTCAATCAGGTAAGGGAGGAATCGCTTACATTCTGGATAGGGAATACGGTTTTGACTTGCCTAAAGCCATGCAACCGCAGGTCGGTAAAAAAATCTATAATTTGGCGGACTCTTTAGGCAGAGAGCTAACTAATCAGGAAATCTTTGATGCTTTCAAAAAGCAATTCGTGAACGTCTCCAACAAAATATCACTCGCAGAATACGAACTATTCCACAACGATGTGAGCTCAGGACAGGTGCGTTGTGAAGCAAAGATAACTATCAATGGAACCGATTATGAAGTGACTGGTATGGGGAACGGCCCAATCAATGCTTTCGTGAATGCCCTTGAAACAATTGAACAAAAAGATTTCAAACTTAAAGATTACCGCTCACATGCAGTGATGGGAGGATCGGACGCTGATTCAGCAGCATATATTTTGCTTCATTCCGATGACGGTAAAGAGGCGTGGGGGTGTGGCGTTGACCCTTCCATTGAAATTGCAGGGGTAAGGGCACTAGTGAGTGCTTGCAATCTACTGAAAGATTAAGAAGCATAATTGCTGAAGCAGCAAAAAACTAGTAAACAACTTCGACAAGGTACAGGCCTTCGCCTGAAGCGCAGTATTGACACTTGGAAGTTCCCGGACTCTTCAGCATTTGCTCCAACCACGACTGATCTTCTCTTCCTTCAGCCACGCGCACTGCAGCACCCACCAATAAGCGAACCATTTTGTAAAGAAATCCGTTCCCACTAAAAGTAATGCTCAGTCCATCAGGACACTTCTCCACATCGACAGCATTAATCGTTCTTACAGTATTTATTTGCTTGCCGTCCTTACGATTCGCGGCAAATGAAGCAAAATTGTGTTCCCCAATATAAACGGAACAGGCACGACGGAGAATTTCGTAATCAATTTTCTCTGGGTGATGCCATGCCCTATATACTCGGAGAGGATTAAGGACAGGCCCCATATCAATTTCGTATCGGTAAGTTTTTTCTTTAGCGCCAAATCGCGCATGAAAATCATCCTCAACCATTGATGCTCTAATTATTCGAATCGTTGGTGGTAAATTTACATTAAGGGCACAGTTCCATTCCTCGGCATTCATACTGCTTGGTTTTGGAGCATCAAAATGTGCAACTTGGCCGAGGGCATGGACACCAGTATCGGTCCGACCAGAACCTGTAATACGCAAAGCCTCTCCTGAAACTTTTAGAATGGCTGCCTCAATGTAGTCCTGAATTGTATTCCCTCCTCGCTGGCTCTGCCAGCCCTGGAAAGATCTACCATCATAAGCAATCGTCAGTCTGATCCGGCTCATTCCTAAATATATTTTCCCCAATCAGCAGGTAATCTTGTCGGCTTTGCTTCTGGCATCTTTACCAAGGCAAGCTCTTGCCTTGAAGCGACCAAGAGTTCATTATCCTCGGCGCGATGAATTTCAAATCCACACCAAAATTTTACTTTTTGAACCTCATCCAACCATCCACTGACTTGTAGATTTTCTCCTAATCGCCCGGGTCTCCGATAATCAATCTCAATACGGAGAACGGCTCCGTAAATGCCTGAAACTGTCATTTCTTTATAATCAAGACCCAGTTCGGATCCCAACAAAGTTCGATTCTTTTCAATAAACCTCAGGTAAGAAATGTTGTGTACGACTCCGGCAGCGTCCGTATCGTAAAACATTACCTGTTCTCGAGTCTCAATGCGGGGTCCCTTCACAATACGGCAATCTAACCCTAGTCGTTATAGTCTTCCAGAAAAGAACTTACTAAAGCTTGTTTATTCAGCATATCGCATAGAAGAGAAATTGAACAAAAATAGATCCTCATACCTCAACTCATTAATTAACGATCAGATCATGAAGCGAATGAGATCGTTAACTATTTTCATATGCATATTAGCATTAGAAAGAAGGACTAATTTGATTCTTATATATAGATGGCATAATGAGTAAGAATAAAGTGATGCCAGTCACTATAATGTAGAAGTAGTTATAGTAACTTATTTCCTATTAGTTAGTTATTTAACCATATGTTTGAAGTCCGCGAAAAACCGCAGCTTGTCGAAAAGGCCTTACTCGTCGGTGTCTATTATGATAAGTCGGAAGCAGATGAAGCTGCTAGTCTTCTTCAAGAATTGCGTGAGCTCGTTGAAACTTTAAACATAGGAATTGGGAAAACTACTCTCGTCAAGGTCCGCAAAACTTATTCTTCCCACCTGATGGGAAAAGGTAAAATGGCCGAAATTATTGAACTGTCCAAAGAGTTGGGTTGTGACTGCATTATTTTTGATAATGAATTATCCCCAAACCAACAAAGGAACTGGGAAAATGATTCCAATATTTTAGTAATTGATCGCCATGAAGTCATTCTAGATATTTTTTCAATGCGGGCCCAATCAAAGGAGGCCCGCCTTCAGGTTCAACTTGCACGTATGCAATATACCTTGCCAAGAATGGCTAGAATGTGGAGCCACTTGGACCGTCAGGGAGGAGGATCGGGTGGTGGTAAAGGTGGAGGTGGTGCAGCAAGAGGAGAAGGAGAAAAACAAATCGAGGTGGACCGAAGACTTGCGCGGAAAAAAATAGACCGTGCAAAAGCGGATCTGGAAAAAGTTAAAAAGCAACGCCGCACACAACGTAAGGAACGGAACCGAGCTGACCTGCCTCACGCTGCCATAGTGGGTTATACTAATGCCGGCAAGTCCTCATTGCTGAATTGCCTGACTGAAAGCACAGTCCTTGCAGAAGATAAACTCTTCGCAACTCTGGACACTACTACGAGAAAACTGAATCTAGAAGATGGTCAAACGCTTCTACTGACTGACACAGTTGGCTTCGTGAGGAGACTGCCTCACGACTTAGTGGAAAGCTTCAAAGCTACGCTCGAAGAAGCAATTCTTGCTAACTTTCTTGTTCATGTAATCGATGGAAGTTCTAAAGACATTCTCGATCACCATGAAACAACACTAAGTGTATTAAAGGAGCTCGGAGCAGACGAAAAAAAAATCATCCCCGCAGTCAACAAAATCGATCTCATTGATGAAAATAGGCTTTGGGAACTAAAAAATCATTTCCCTGAAGCGGTTTATATTTCGGTTAAAACTGCCCATGGAATCAGTGATTTAATGGACAGAATGGCTGATATGTTGCTTCAAAATATAGTTCGTCACAGCTTGAAAATACCTCAATCTAGACAGGATTTGGTGGCTCTTTTGCACCGAGAAGGCAAAATTTTAAGCCAGGATTATGTTGGGAACGATATAATTCTGACTGCAACTTATTCGAAACGTTTTCTTGCGAAGTTTGAGGAATTCGTTATGGCTGAAACTATGAAGGGTCCCGCTGCGGGCAAATAAATAATAATTAACTAAATTATATGAAGAAAATTTGGTCCCGACTCGAAGGTGAATTAACATTAAAAGCAAGCGCCATTCTAGAGTCACTTAATCCTGGGGCTAATGAAGTCGAAGTGGAAGCCTTAGAAGAATTTATTGGTCAGGAATTACCAACTGACTATAGAGACTTCGTTACATTGCACAATGGTCAGAGCCAGGAAAGTAATCCCGGTTTCTTTGATATGTTCAGTCTAATGCCACTAGATCTGGTACAGGAATCATGGGAAGAGTTAGAAGGTCTCCGGGATGACACTGGTGAAGATGAAACTTGCCCTGGGGATTGGTTGCCATTCGCTGAAGATGGAGCCGGGGACATGCTCTGTGTTGAATTAGAGAGCGGATCAATAAGCAAATATGTCAGTAATGATGAAAACGAGGAAATCGCTGACTCTTTTGAAAGCTGGTTAGCTGATATTCATGCCACCATCAAGAATGGTGAATATAACTTTGACCCAGCCAGTGGATTTGGAATTGAGCCTAAGGGCCCTGACGATCACGAAGAAGAAGAAGACCACGGAGTCGGCGACGATGATGAAGAAGTCGTAATGGACAGTGATGATGATGATGCAACGGCAATGACTTACAAATTCACTGCAAAGATGATAGAATTATATGAAGACGAGGAAAAGATAGGCTCTGTGCCTTGGGGAGACATTATCAGAGTTCGCGTATCATCATATGCCGGCGACCCTCTTATTTCTATCAATCTGCCAGATGGAAATGATCATGAAGAGATCGAAATTCCAACTAGTGTGGCCAATTCAGATAAGCTCTTTAAGTTTTTAGGCAAACTCAAAGGTTGGGACAAGGACGCTTTCAAAGAAGCCTTAGCCAATACCGCCAAAGACGGTGAAATCATTGTCTGGGGATAAATTCTGAGAAATTTTCTCTTTGAAGTGCTACCAAATTAAGGAGCTTTTAGAGCTTCTGCTCTAGCATCCTCGTAAGCTTTCTTCGCTATGTCATATTCCTGTTGAACGCGGTCAGGAACTATCTTGACTGCTTTTTTATCTCCTTCCTTCTTTGCAGGTTTTGCCTTGGCTGCAGTGTCCCGCTTTGATACTGAATAGCTAGCAATCTCCTTAAGATAGAGTTGTGCTGATGCGAGGACCGGAACAGCTTTAGGGTGAATCTTTGGCTGGATTTCCTTCATCTGGTTAGAAAGGTCCCTGACATATTTGCGCAATTCACGATCCACAAATTTATCCAAGGAATTGCCACTTGCTGTTATTATCTGCTTATTTACATGATACAAGCAACGATTCAAAGAGTACGTCTTGGCAACTTTTTTCGTCCTCAAACGTGCATAAGCGTAAGCAGTCTTATTATTTTTGCTCGCCCTTCCAGCAGCAACTACTCTGCTCCATACCTGTGCATTTGAAAGCATTCGTACTGACCGATCACGGAGAACTTTCTGGGCCGCACTCAAATCATTTATTGACTTTCCAGTCCCTGATCCTTCTGAAATTTCTCTTGTAATATTCAAAGCATCTTCAATATATTCACAGGTAATTACCTGCGTAGCATTAATAATATCCCAGCTATCATCCAATATTAAATCATCCAGTATCCCGTCATCCACATTACCGGTTAATAAATAAAAACTTTGATTTATTACCGAGGCCTTTTTGCCCAAGGCACTTGGTGTCGTAAAATTGCTCTGAGGCTTATCTTCATCCGGATCCACTCCTGCCCTTTGCGCCGCCTCAGCAGTAAGCTTAATTGCATCACCAATTGGAGCATCACAACGCTTTTTATCAACGGCATAATTCAACTTGCCTCCTGCACCCATTCCTCCAAAGAGGACCAAATTCTCAGGAATCTTGATCCCCTTCAATAGACACTCAATAAGAAAAGCGGAGGCAAAATTTGGAGGAATACTATCTGCCTGAATTTCATCAACGACAAAATGAACAGCTTTGTTTTTCGGCCATCCTTGACTGTAATATTTTTTAGGAAGATAAGTCATCACTGAAACCATTGGTTTATTAGTGATTTCCGGCTTGAATTCAAAACTTGCCTGCATCGGACCCCCTTCTTCAGCATCAATAATTTCCGCCTTCACTTCAGTGACCACCATGGTAGGAACATCCTTAGTTCTGTCCCCCGCCAAAATCACCTTAACCCTTGCCTCAGTAGCTAATGGCACCAGATTCTCCTTCCCTGGCTTCACCGGCAAAATCGCGCCGGGGGAAACGGGCTCAAAGATCTCTGGGCCATCCTTTTCTGGCCTGTTTGTGGGGGCCTTTAATTTGGTAACGTTCTCCTCGCTCGTTGCCATTTGCTCTGGAGAAGTGAGGTTGATCTGGACAAAATCTCCTGAACGAATCACTTTACCGTGAACGTAAATTTGTTTGGCAATGACGCCGTCAATGCCCCAGTCTTCCTTAGAGTCATAAACATCAGATTTAATTAAAAGGCGGAACCCGCTATCAGAAAACCAGACACGAATATCTGCGGTTTTGGGTGAACTGTCAGAATGCCTTACCTTTCCTGTGACCATCACTGTTTTACCTATTGAATTGGTAATAGCGGCTTCATCCGTAACATCAATGATATCAGAGCCGGTCTCTTTTGTGGCATCCTCTTCCTGAGCTGGTAACAGAAAAGAGCCAATGAAAGTCATCAAAGTTCCTAGTAGATAATGCTTCATAATTGATTTGAGTTTTAATTCACTATTGAAAAATTTTAAAAATTAACCAAAGACATCCTCTCCAAAGATTACCTTTGCCGCCTGCGCCACATCCTTGTCTCCTCTTCCCGAACAATTACAAATTATCAGAGCGTCCTTTCCGAGCTGAGGAGCAATCTTCCGGACCCCGGCAAGTCCATGAGCAGTTTCCAAGGCAGGAATTATCCCCTCAACCTGAGACAATTCCTGGAATGCCTCCAATGCCTCATCGTCAGTAGCATATGTATACTCAGCCCGGCCAATATCTTTAAGATTTGCATGTTCTGGGCCAACAGCAGCATAATCTAGACCCGCGGAAACAGAATGAGTTAACTCTATCTGACCATCATCATCGGCCAGTAGCCAGGTCTTGGTACCCTGAAGAACACCTAACTTGCCTCCCTGAAACCTAGCAGCATGCTCACCTTTGCGAATGCCACGACCGCCAGCTTCAACTCCGAGCATCTTGACCGAATCATCTCCAAGAAAGGGATGGAAGAGCCCAATGGCATTACTGCCACCACCCACACAAGCGACGAGATAATCAGGTAACCTCTCTTCCCTCTCCAGTATCTGCTTACGAGCCTCTTCGCCTATCACGCGATGAAAATCACGAACCATCATAGGATAAGGATGTGAACCGAGAGCGGAACCTAAGATATAGTGCGTGTTCCGAACATTAGTGACCCAATCCCTCATGGCTTCATTGACAGCCTCTTTAAGTGTTCTTTGACCGGCAGCCACTCCACGAACCTCTGCACCTAAAAATCTCATCCGGACAACATTCAACGCTTGCCGCTCCATGTCGACTTCCCCCATATAAATAACACAATCGAATCCGAACCGAGCACAGACCGCGGCCGTGGCAACTCCATGTTGACCAGCACCCGTCTCAGCAATGATTCGAGTTTTGCCGAGCCTCCGTGCCAGTAAAATTTGCCCCATCGCGTTATTAATCTTATGGGCTCCTGTATGAAGAAGGTCTTCCCTTTTCAAATATATCCTGGCCCCCCCCAGAAGTTCGGTCCATCTTTCCGCAAAAGTTAAAGGCGTTGGTCTTCCCACATACTCTCTTAGCATTTCGTCTAGTTCCTGCCGAAATTGGGGGTCAGATTTTGCCTTAGTATATTCGTCAGATAACTCTTCCAGAGCAGACATCAGAGTCTCTGGAACAAACATTCCTCCATACGTTCCGAAATGACCGGCTGAATCCGGAAGTTCTTCAATGAGTGGTTCTGACATTTTTAAGACCATAACATTAATCCCTGACCGGGTCCGTATCAAATATCTATAAGTCCTAAGAATAAAGGAAATTTGCTATTCATCGTGACTAATCCTTAGGTAAAGGCTACACTGAAAAGATGAAAAATAAGGTTTTCCGTATTCTTCTGAAAATTAGTCTTTTTACCGCCATCTTAGGGCTCAGCTCGGCTCAAGAATGGACTCAGTTCCGTGGTCCCGGCACTTCTGGGCATTCTCCAGAAAAAGGAATCCCTGAAACAATACAAAAGAATAACATTAAATGGTCCATTGAATTACCAGGCAGTGGGCATTCTTCTCCGGTATTGTGGGGTGACACGGTATTCTTAACGGTCACTGACAAAGAATCATCAGGCCTCAGATACATAATTGCTTTTTCCTCAAAGGACGGGAAAGAAAAATGGCGAAACAAACAACCCTATCAAGTTTATAAACAGCACCGTTTCAATAATTTTTCTTCTTCGACTCCCTGCTGCGATGCAGAGAGGATCTACGTAACCTGGACCTCACCGGACGGAGTTGAAGCGCTAGCGCTTGATCATAATGGTAAAGAAATATGGAAAAAGAAACTGGGTAATTTCTACGCCAAGCACGGAAGCTCAGCTTCACCTGTCTTGGCCGGTAATGCTCTGGTCATTGGTAGCCACGGTGAACAAGGAAAAAGTTATATTGTTGGTTTAAATCCAAGTAACGGTAAGGAGAAATGGCGAATTGAACGGGAATCAAATGATAAAGGAGCCTACAGCACTCCCGTGACCCGAAAAGCAGATGACGGGACCGAAGAGCTTATATTCAGTAGCACCGCACATGGGATCACATCAATTGATGCTGCTAATGGAACAGTCCGTTGGGAGCATGATGCCGGATTCTCCCAACGCTGCGTTGGCGGCCCTGTGAGCTCAGGAAATACAATTTTTGTATCCGCAGGTTCCGGTTCCGGTGGAAAAGAATCTGCTGTCGTAAGGGTCAAAGGAAAGAAAGCTTCCGTTGCATGGGAAGCTGGTCTGAAGGGTCTTCCCTATGTTCCTACGGGACTCTCATCTGATGGTATGATTTTTTTACTTAATGATGGTGGCATCATGACATGCCGAAAAGCATCTGACGGAAAAGTATTATGGCAGGAGCGTGTTGTGGGAGCCCCTTACAGTTCGCCGATACTGATAAATGATAAAATCTACTGCTTCAGCAAAGAAGGCGACATGACAGTCATTGCTGCATCATCTAAACTTGAATTGTTAGGTTCATTCAAATTTTCGGAAGGCATTTATGCAACGCCTGCCGTGGCAGGAGGCAAATTGTTTGTGAGGACTTTTTCTAATCTTTACTGCATTAGTAAATAGAAATAATTTCTGTCTAACCTATTGTCGTTCATGCAGTTTTGACATTCTCTCTATGCTTTCGATGTATTGTTCCAAGGCTCTGTGAGGTTCAATCGCTTGAGCATTGTTCAGGGCATCCAAAGCCGAATTGTAGTCTCCTCTAAGAGCTAGAATTTCTCCACGCCGACGCTGCGCTTGAGCTGCAAACTCATCAACAGAAGCGGCGCGTTCAAGAAACATCAATGCCTTTTCAGTTTGTTCCTTTTCTACAAAATATTCTGATAATATTACTAATATAAGACCGTCAAGAGGATCCGTTTTTAAGAATAATTCAAGCTTGGCTGCCCCTCTTTCAGAATCTCCTACCTCAATATCTATCATTGCTCCCGCACGCTCAAATTGATGAGCCGCTTTGCTGTCTTCTTTAATTTGTTTGTCATAACTTGCAGCTTGTTGAATTTCCATGACAAATTGGCGGGCCTGATTCCATAACTGATACCGTACAAGATAATCAACTGCATCCGCAAATTTTTGAAACGGTAGAGGCTCTGGATCCTTTAATGCCTGCCGATAGCAATCCATTGCCTTCTCCGTCAGCGTTTCGTTCAGGTACAGATGCCCCAGAGAAAGAATCTCAGAAGCGTCAAGAGCATTGAGTCTTCTAGCAATTTCCAGATCAGAAATAGCCAATAGTTGCTGCCCTTGCCTAAGATGCACATCTGCTAGGTTCACCCATATCACAACCCTTTCCGGGGATACCCTTAGTACGTACTCATAAATAGATGCCGCCTCTTCCAATTCACCTAGATCCATTAATGCCGTTGCTTCGCCTAATTGCCACTGTAATTCATCAGGCATGGTGAGCTTCGCCATCCTGTAAGCCTGCAAGGCATCATGTGTTCTCCCTGACTGACTCAAACAATAGCCTAAAAGGCCCATTGTCAGACCATCCTGCGAACCGAGTTCTATGGCCCTTCTTAGGCTAGGCTCCGCTTCTTTATAATCCCCGGACTGAACATAAGCTATTGCGAGATTCCTGTGAGCATCTCTAAAATTAGGCTGTATTTTAAGAGCTTTGCGAAAATTATTCATTGCCTGATCTGACTTGCCTTCCTCAAATTGAAGACTCCCTAAGTTAAAGAGCATTGCCGGACTCTTCTCCAAGAGCGGACTCTTTACCATTAAGGAAATGGCCCCTGGACGGTCCCCCGAAGCCATCTTCTTAGAAACTAAATCGAGTTCTTCTTTCTCTTCCGGAGTTAATTTGGGCTCTATGCGTGAATCAATTCCATAACTAGCAGTGAATGCTTTGCGAAAAGAATCGGTGCTCCATATCGGATCAATCGGCATTGGAGCCGCACCCGTAACACAGGCGCAAAAGAGCATTAATATGAATTGTAATTTAAACATTATTTTGGTGGCTGTAATCTCATAGGCCAGCGGTAAATGGCATTAACTGGTTGCCCATCTTTTCTCGGAACTGAAAAACGAGCCCTTGAGGCAAAGGATGTCGCCATCTTGGTCAGTTCAGGATGAGAGCTTGAGAGTACCTTTCTGACATTGACTCTGCCTCTCATTGAGATACCTACTTCAAGGATCACAGTTCCACTGCGCACACCACGCCTCAGCAAGGCGGTCGGATATCTGGTCGATGGTCTATTCAACAAGCGCGGTCTCGAGTCAAGGTCTCCGACTGATACGAGACCCTGAACCTTAGGCCTTGTAATGGGTGCTGGCGACAGCTTGGCAGGTTTTGGTGCCTTTACTGCAAGCGGCGATGGTATGACTTTGAGGTTTGATTCCAACTCAAAATTTGCAGTCCGCATCGTAAGATCAATGTCTGAGTCAAGGGTCGCGACTAATGGAGGCGCTACACTCTCAATCTGCAACTCAAGCTTAGGTAATGGAGGAGGGGGAGGAGGGGGAGGAGTTTCTTCCTGAACTTCTAATGGGGGAGGGGGAGGGGGAGCCATTTCAGACACAGTTTCTATTGTTCTAATTGTCCGGTCCGGGATCCGTTTTGCATCCAAGAGTCGCATCATTAAAAGAAATGAAATCAATAAAATTACCAAGAAAACCGCACCTGCAAGCCTTCCTATAAGACTCCTGAGTGAAATGATAGGGTTTCTTTTCCTGATTAATTGCATCGTAANTTTAAAATCATTTGATCAGCTCCCATTCAACGTGGAAACGAAGACCCTGACTGCCCCGGCCAGCTTAGCCTCATCCAGAACCTCAATAGTTTTTTGAGTTGCTGCTCGGCGGTCAGCCTGTATGACAACAGGAAGGTCCTCTCCCTTGATGAGTCTTCCCACCACTGCCCGCACGCCNCCGACACCAATTTCCCGGCCCCCATNGTAGACGCCGCCCTCAGCAGTGATACCAATCAGGATGCTGTTCTTGTCTAACTCCTGTTGAGAGGCTGCTCTGGGCTTTTCGACTTCGACACCGGTTTCATCTACAAAGACCGTCGTCACAATAAAGAAAATCAGAAGAATAAATACCACATCAATGAGTGGCGATATATTGATCTCACCGGAGCCTCTGCTCTGTTTTTCCCGAAATCTCTGAAAACTTTTGCCCATTATCTAGAATTTATCCTGAAGTGCTGTACCAATCTGCTGAAAACCATGCCTCAACCGTTCATACCTGACCTTCAATGCATTGTGTATAAAATAGGCCGGCACACTAATAACGAGACCTGTCTGTGTTGTTATAAGAGCCTCAGAGACACCCTTAGAAATGACTGAAGCTGGCCCGGTCGATGAAGGCGCACTCATTCCATCAAAGGTAGTGAACATTCCACTCACCGTTCCTAGCAAACCAACCAGAGGAGCCGTTGTTATGAGAACAAAAGCAAAAGGAATTCGTCTCTCAGCTGTGGAAAACATTTCCTCCTCTATCTGATTCACCTGACCTTCTAATTTCTTTTCACCAATTCTCTGGGAAAGTAATTCCAATATCTCCGAAGAACGTGATCCTTGAAGTAATAAACATTTCCATTGTGAGCTTTTAAGAATTGGAGCCCTGGGCAGTCGCAACAAGTTCCATATAGAAAGCAACGAATAAGCTATCCCGAAAGCGAGCCCCAAGAGACACCAAAACACCCAGCCCCCCTCAGAACCAAGGATGCTCAACTCTTCGTGTACAAGTTCTATCATTTTAGGGTTTTGTCTTCGTTTTTTGGCTTGCCTTTAGACCATTAACATAGGCGATACTTGCCATTTCTATAGCGGATAGAATTCCACTTATTTTCCTCGATAATAAAGCATGCATGATCAGAGCGGGAATGGCCACGACCAAGCCAAATTCAGTCGTGACAAGGGCCTCTGAAATTCCTGAAGAGAGGGACTTGGCATCGCCAGTGCCAAACACATTAATCAACTTAAAAGTATGAATCATGCCCGTCACTGTTCCTAAGAGTCCAAGTAATGGAGCCGTGGCCGCCGCAATAGCTATCCATGAAAGGCCACGCTCTAGTCGCGGCTGAGTGCGCAAATATTCCTCATAAAGAGCCTCCTCAACATCCTCAGGCGATTTATTTTCCATTTCGATAGCCCGTCTCAATGCTTTGTAGGCAGGATGAGATCTGCGCTCAATCCGCGACTTGGCTTCGCCCAAATTGCCCTTACTCACCTCATCAATGACTTTTCTCAACATAGACGGTCTTATGGCTCTGATTCTCAATAACTGGAGCCACTTGAAAAGTGCCGCGGAAGTGGCAACTAATGCAATGATTAGAATGGGGTAAATCCAGAAACCACCCTTCTTAATATGGGCAAGAACCGAGCCGTCCTTTTTATTCAGAGCCTGCGCCATTCCCATTGTCGGATCAAAGGACATACTGACATCCTTGCCCTCAGCAAGCTTGATGATGGCATTAGCCGATGAGGTCCCATCAATGACCTGAGGCCTAAGATCCTTATTCTCAGTGATGAGCCCGGCAACGCTCTTGTCATCAGCAACGAACCAGCTAATAGGACCTGCCTCAACGAATGTTCCAGATTTCTGAACCCCCTCCAGATCCAATGCATTTCCCTTAAGTGATCGTGGATCCGTCATCTGGCCGAGTCGCTCGATCGCCTTTTCGAGAAGATCGAGTCTCGAATCTAGACCCTCTTCCGTTCCTTTATCGGCAGATAAAAGTAATGCCCGCATTGATTCGGCCTCCGCAATACTCATCTGCATTTCAAAATTCTTTCTAAAATCACTGAGCACATTTTCAATGTAAACCGACTCATCCCTCCAAGAGCGAACCTCCGAGGATAAGGTCGAAAGATCATGGATGAGTGCATCTCTCTCCTGACCGGCTAATTGGGAACGTCTCCTCTTCTCTCGAAGCTCAGAGGCAATTCTTTCAGTCTCTTCAGCAAGCTTTGGCCTTTCTTTAGCAATTTCCTCTCGAAGTTCAGCAAGGGACTTCAGTTCCGTTCTGAGATCAGACTCAATTGATCTGGCAGCAACCTCATAATTAGGCTCCTGAGCCCTCAATATTAAAACAAAGGAAAAAGTAACAAACAGAGTATGCCAGATTTTCATACCGATCAGTCCTTGTCCCCGGTGAAATTAATTCGCACATAGTCCGGTGCACGCTCCTTGCGGTACATCTCGATGGCCTCATTCAAAGGCTTGGCGACTGACTTATCCTCGCTCCAGTTCCAACCATCTTTATTTGCCCGGCCACGACCAGCGATCTTTCCTGCCCTGCCCACGTACCAGGCACCAGAAAAACCAAGGTATAAAACTTCGACCTCAATCTGGTCTTCACCGTCGTTACGGATCTGACTATGAATAGTTAAGGACTGGCCAAATTCTGAGGCCGCGCTCATCACAGCAACGAGGTCACGTAACCGGTCTTGGAGAGAGTCACTTGGTTCCGGTTGCTGTATCCGCTCCACCTCATCCTTAATTTTGTTCATTAGAGGCTCAGGGAAAATTTGCATCTGGGCACGTAAAGTCACCTCAAGTCTTTCAACACGCTTCAGAATAATTGCCCGCTGATTGCGTAATGATTCCTGTTCTGCCAGAAGATCCTCACGATTCTTAGTTGCGTCACTGAGTCTCTTGCCGGCAGCTTCTATTAGAGAATCGATCTGCTCAATTTCCTTGAGCCGGATACCGTTCAGAGCTGCCATGTTACGTTTCTGCTCGAACCAGTCCGCGCGCTCCTTGGAACGAAGTTTTTGAGTCTCTACCCACTGTCGAACCTTCTCCTGTAAAACAAAAGACGGTGACACCTTTTGAGTGTCACCGTCAGCAATCTTTTCCTGAGCGTGAGCTGTCATTGCGGAAAACAGCAATAATAAAACAGTTAGGACAAGATCATGTGTGTTTGTTTTACTGAGTATATGTTTTTTTACCATTATAGTTCAAACCCGATATAGAATTCCCTAGGAGCATTGACCCTAGGTCCTTCTGGAAGTCTACTCACAGTGAGAACTTCGTCGAGTACATTGTGAACACCACCAATGAGGCGGGTCGTATCACTGAGCTTATAATGCGCTGATAAATCTAGAATGAAACCTCCGTCAATCTTACCCTGACGAGCATTTGCAGTTGGAACTTCGGAATTCACGGCCGTTCCGTACGCATCTGAATG
>JABSSR010000050.1 GCA_013213965.1 Verrucomicrobiales bacterium
GTGATATTAAATTGCCTGAATTTGATTTTAGAGTGGTTTGCAGCAAAGGATTTTATGTCCGGACTTATGCTCATGAAATAGGAGCTAAGTTAGGATGTGGAGCTCACCTGAGTTCATTGCGCAGGACGAAGTCAGGGAAATTTGAAGCGGACGGGGCAATTACTTTTGAGGAACTGAAGAACGGTACTCGTGAGAGCGTAGTAGAAAGAGCATTGAGTCTCGCTGATGTGTCAAGATTACGAGGAGTTTAAATTCTTGGTTTCAGCATGCTTATATTAAATAGCTTTACAGAGCTCAATAAAATTGAAAGATCTGTCAATTTAGCAATTGGCTTTTTTGATGGAGTTCATGAAGGACATGAAGCTGTAATTAGAAATGTTAGTTGCGACGATGGTAGTGCAACTGTTGTTCTTACATTTGACCCACATCCTTCAAATATCTTATCTCCTAATTTGTCGCCACCAATCATTACACCTTTGGAACACAAACAAAGACTCATTGCAAAATTGGGCGTCGATTATTTACTGGTTATTAAGTTTGATAAGGATAGAGCTAATCAGAGTGCAGAGAAATTTGTGGGTGAGATCGTTGACTCATGTGAACTGAAATCCATCTCTGTCGGGAATGAGTTTAGATTTGGATGCGAGCGTAAAGGTGACGTTGATTTTTTAACTGAACTGGGAAGGGACTTAGGATTCAAAGTATTTGGAATTGATCGAGTACGTGATGAGAGGGGAGATGTTATTAGTAGTACTCGTATTAGGGAGTCTTTGAAAAGTGGGAATCTTAAAGAGGCAAAGAGTTTACTCGGTCGAGATTTTTCCATCTCCGGATTAGTAACAAAAGGAGATGGGATTGGTAGGGAAATGAGTTTTCCTACGGCAAATATAGAGGATCTTGAATCGGCAGCTATTCCGCATGGAGTTTATGCAGTATTAGCTGACCTAGGAGGCGAGAGTTTTAAAGGAGTTGCTAACTTAGGGGTTAGGCCAACTGTGATGAGTTCTAATAATTCCAAACCGAAACTTGAAGTCCATTTATTTGATTTTGATCGCGTGATTTACGGAAAAATTCTTGAAATTTCTTTTGTGGAATATCTTCGTGAAGAAAAGAAATTTAACAGTCTTGCTGATTTGAAAAATCAAATTAATGATGATGTGAATGTTGCCAAGAGAATGTTTTCTTAAGGGCGTGAGTTTTGGCTTTAATCCAAATTGGATTACTTTAGTTCCATCATGACTGGACAATGATCGGATCCCATTATCTGGTCAAGGATGGTTGATGATTGCAGTCGGTTTTTCAGTGGTCTGGAGATGCACCAATAGTCGATGCGCCATCCTACATTTCTTTCCCTAGCTTTTGCTCGATAGCTCCACCAAGAATAATGACCGCTGCCTTTTTCAAATTCTCGGAAAGTATCAATAAAGTTGGCTTCAACTAATTTGTCGAATCCTTCACGCTCCTCATTGGTAAATCCTGGATTTTTGGTGTTTGCTTTGGGTCGAGCCAAATCGATTTCAGAGTGAGCTACGTTCAAATCTCCGCAAAGGATAATGGGGCGTTTTTTATCAAGACTCTTCAAATATTTAAGGAAGGTCTTATCCCAGGACTGTCGATATTCTAATCTACGTAATTCATTTTGAGAGTTAGGGGTATAAACATTTACTAGGTAAAAGTCATCAAATCTTAGGGTAATTACTCTTCCTTCTTTATCATGTTGAGTGATGCCGATTCCATAAAACACATCTTTTGGTTCAATTTTACTGAAAATAGCAGTTCCTGAGTAGCCGGCTTTTTCTGCCGAATTCCAGTACGAATGGTGTTTGGTATTCCAATTTAAATCAACCTGTTCAGGTCTTGCCTTGGTCTCTTGGATGCAAAAGAAATCAGCATCCATTTCATCAAAAAAATCGCAAAAACCCTTTTTTATAGCAGCGCGGATGCCATTTACGTTCCAGGATATAAATTTCATATTTAGTAAATGATGAGCGTTTTGGTAGATTATAACTTGAAATAAAACGACAATTGGGTAAACAAATCCCCCCCCCAGGACGCTTTATTGTCTGTTAACTTTTCGGATAACTTTGAAAGTCCTGCAATTTAATAAATAAAACAAGTATGATATCAGTAAAAAATCTCTCAAAAAGTTTTGGGCAGAAATTGGCGGTTGATGACATTTCCTTTGAAGTTAAGAAAGGAGAAGTATTGGGTTTTCTTGGGCCAAATGGCGCTGGTAAGTCGACGACTATGCGGATGGTGACAGGGTATCTACCTCCGACTTCTGGGGAAGTTGTTATTGACGGCATTAATATTGCGGAGAATTCAATAGGGGCTAAGCAAAAGATTGGCTATTTACCTGAAGCGGCGCCGTTATACTCCGACATGACGGTCTCTTCGTTTCTGAATTTTATTGCAGAATTGAGAGGCAAGTCTAAATCAGATGTTGAAGCAGCGATTGATACTTGTTTTCTTGGTCCTGTTAGACAGCAAAGTATTGAGACTCTATCAAAGGGATATAAGCACCGCACATGCCTTGCGCAGTCAATACTTCATGACCCGGAGATCCTCGTGCTGGATGAACCGACGGACGGTCTTGATCCTAATCAGAAGCAAGAAGTTAGAAATTTGATTAAGCGTATGGGTGAAGATAAAGCTATTATCTTTTCAACACACATATTAGAGGAAGTCGAGGCAGCTTGTACCAGGGCAATAATTATTGATCAAGGACGAGTAGTTGCAGATGGAGCGCCTAATGATTTAAAAGCTAAGGCTTCAGGATCAGGATCACATATGGTAAAGATTAGCGGCATGGCAGGTTCAGGTATTAGATCTGAGCTTTCTTCAATTAGCGGAGTGGAAATGGTTCGTGAGTTTGCTTCAAGTGAAAGCTCTTTTTCGGGGCAGGTTTTACCCTCGAAGAAGGTAAATACAAATGCTGAGAGTATATTTAATCTTTGTAAGGAAAAGGGCCTTTTGTTAGAAGAGCTTAGAGTTGAAGAAGGTAGGCTTGATGAAGTGTTTCGTGAAATCACCAAAACGGATACCGAAATTTCAGAAAGAATCGTTAAGGAAGAAGATCCAGAGAAAGTGGTTCAAGATTGATTAATTGTCATAAAGATAAAATTAACTAAGTACATAATGTATGAGTGCTCTTAAAAATATTTGGATTGTTTATAATAGGGAATTGAAGTCGCAGTTCAATTCAATGCTGGCGTATGTCTTCATTGTTATTTTTGTTCTTTTGTCAATGTCTCTGACTTTTTTATTAGATGACTTTTTTGCCCCTAATGCTCAGGACGCTTCACTTGAGTTTTCTTTTTTTCGATGGCCTATGTGGTTACTCATGTTTCTTGCTCCGGCCGTGGGTATGCGCCTTTGGTCCGAAGAGCAAAGAACTGGGACAATTGAACTTCTTTTGACGATGCCTTTAGCAGTTTGGCATGCGATTGTAGGGAAGTATCTTGCGGCATTATCAGTTATTACAATTGCGATACTCTTTACTTTCCCGGTAGTTATCACCGTTGCTTACTTGGGAGATCCTGATAATGGCACTGTTTGGGGTGGATATTTGGCTTGTATTTTTTATGGAGGTGGAGCATTGGCAATTACTTGTGCAGTTAGTGCTCTTACTAGAAGTTCAGTGGCATGCTTGATAATTGCGCTTGCACTTTGTTTTGGTCAATTACTGATAGCGATACCGCCCGTATTGGAATATGCAGCAGATAATTGGGGAGGGGCGGTTGCTGATGTTTTGGGATCACTCGGAACTTGGGCTCATTACACTGAGATGAAACGAGGAGTTATTTCCTTTGCTAATGTTGTTTTTTATTTGTCAATGATAGGCTTTTGCCTCTTCCTGACCAGTGTTGTGATTAAATCAAAACGTTCATAACCACTCATTAAGATTAATATGTCAGCTACAAAAGAAATTAGTAAGAATAAGAGTGCTCACGTTTGGCTGTTCTCAGCGATCGGTGTATCTCTTGTATTAGGAATTGTTATAGCACTTAATTTGTTAGTGTCGACCTCAGTTCCTTTCAAAATTGATTTGACGGAGGATAAGATCCATACCCTTTCGCAAGGAACAAAGGACGTTCTTGAAGGGTTGGACACTCCGGTAACGATGTCATTTTTTGTTTCCAAGGATAAGGATAATATGCGCCCAGAACTTATACCTTTTGCGAAGAGGGTTGATTCTTTGCTGAAAGAATATGAGAGAGGATCTAGTGGAGATTTCATTGAGATCGAACGGATTGATCCTTCTCCAGATTCTGAGGATGAGGATAGAGCCAAGCTTAATAACTTGCAGGGGATCCCCGGTCGTCTAAATGAACCCGCTTATTTAGGGCTTACAATTACCTGTTTAGATAGGAAATCTTCGATTCCTTTCATTGATCCGAATAGGGAGCAAATGTTGGAATATGATATTTCAAGAGCGATCGTTGAAGTGACGCGTGAAGGGGCTCCCAAGGTGGCCTTAATGTCAGCTCTACCAGTTCAGGGTGGGCCAGCAACGCCATTCGCTCAGCCTGGCCAGGGGCAGCAGAATAGGCCTTGGCAATTTTATACTCAACTCAAGAGGGACTACGATCCAGACCCGACTGATTTTGGGAGTAACCTAGTTGATTTGGGTATGAACATTGAAGTGATCCCCGAAGACGTAGACGTGGTCCTTCTGGTTCATCCTGCAGGAATCACCGAGAACGCTCAGTATGCCCTTGATCAGTTTTTGTTGAGGGGTGGCAATATTGTTGCTTTTCTTGATTCTTTTAGTGCAGTAGCAGCTCAGTCGCAACCGCAGAGGCAGCAGTTTGGCGGTGCACCGCAGGCACCAGGAATCCCCACGTCTTCCAATATGGAAAAGTTGCTTAATGCTTGGGGTGTCAACTTTGAAGCGAATCAGGTCTTGGCTGACCGCACATATGAGACAGCTCAAACGCAGACTTCAAACAATCCATCCGTTCTTACAATTACACGGGAGGCGGTCAATAAAGATGATACATTAACTACTTCGATAAGGGATCTCTTGATGTATTTCTCAGGAGTTTTTTACGTCAGTGAGAAGGAAGGTGTCGAAGTGGAAACATTAATCAAGTCGAGTCCAAAGTCACAGTTAGTTGTTCCACAGAGCGTCCAGTTTAACCCGGATCAAGTCATTCAAAACTTCAAAGCTTCAGGCACCGAGTATCCATTGGTGTTGAGGCTGAGCGGTACGTTTGTTACAGCTTTTCCTCAGGGCAAACCCAAGTCCGAAGAAGAAGTTGAAGAAGTTGAAGAAGTTGAAGGGGAGGATCCGGAGCCGAAAGAGACAAAGGAGGATTCCTTGAAGGAATCAATGGAAGACGGTAAGGGCTCAGTTTTCTTGGCGGCTGATTCGGACATGCTCTTTGATGCGTTGGCTGTAGGCAGAGATTTGTTCGGTCGAACAACATATCGCAACAATAACATACCACTCCTTGAAAATGCTGTTGAGCAGGCTTCTGGCGGAGGCAGTTTAATGTCGATTAGGACTCGTGGCAGTGGTCGCCGACCCTTTAGTAAGTTTAAAGAATTGGCAGAGGAGGCTTCAGAAAAATTGAATGAAGAAATAGCAAAGGTGACAAAGAAAGAGCAGGAGCTTTCCGGGGAAATTTCAAAGCTCATGCAGGAGCAGGGAAATGATCAGATGGTCGTAATTAGCCCTGAGGTCGCAAATAAAATAAAAGAACTAAGGACAGAGGAAGGTAATGCTTCTAAGAGGAGAAGAGAACTGAGCAGGGATTTACGCAAGGACATTCGTAAGATAGAAAACAAAATTAAGAATCTGAATATTGCCGGAGTCCCGCTTCTTATTATTCTAATTGGAATTGTGCATCTGATAATTCGGCGGATAAAAATTTCGGCACGATAATATAAAATTGAAAAAATAAGACATTAAATAGATATGAAGCCAAAGCATGTGATCATTCTTGGGGGGCTCTTTGTAGTTCTGATTGGAGTCTATTTTATCTCAAACAAGGATAAATCTGAAAGTCAGATAAAAGATGGGCTTGTGGCTGGTGATAAGGTTCTTTCAATTACCAATATCAATGAAATAACAGGCGTGAAAATAACGGGCTCTGAAAATTCTGTTCAATTAGGAAGAAAAGACGGTAAGTGGGTAGTTGTTAACCGTGCTGATTACAAAGCAGATTTCACCAAAATTAGCAGAGCCTTAAAGAAATTGGATGGGCTCGAGGTCGCGGAGCAAAGGAGAGTTGGCAAAAAACATTATGGGCGCTTCGATCTCGAAGAGCCTGAGAGTGAAGACGGGGCAGGAGTTAAGATTCAGCTGTCAAAGAATGAACAGGATCCAGTTGGAGAAATTGTTATCGGGAAGAGATATGGAGGGGCAACTATTGACTCGGGACAGCAGGGCGGAGGAAATGGGAAATATGTGAGAGTTAGTTCAAATGAGAATCAAGTTTTTATTGTTTCCGATTCTCTTTTTGATATTGAATCTTCGCCTTCTGGATGGCTGGAAAAGAATCCATTTGGTATTGATAAGTCTAAAGACATCATAGTGGAGCACTCTGACGGAACCAAGTTTGAATTTATTAGAGAAAAAGAGGGAGATGACGCTTCCCTCAAGGGTCTTGCCAAAAATGAGGAGTTGAATACTTCTAATGCATCTACAATCACATCTCCCTTTGCTTCTTTTAACTTTAAGGACGTATCTACTGGGGAAGATGCAGATCCCGAAAAGACGGGTCTAAAAACACCTCTCCAAGTAACTGTTACTACTTTTGATGGATTTAAATATGATCTTAAATTAGGTAAGGGTGAGGGAGAGAATGTGGATAGTGGAGAGAAGGAGGCGACGGTATCAGCTGCTAGGTATTATCTAACTTATAGCGTGAGTGCTGAATTTACTGATTTTGTTCTTAAGGGTAGGGAGCCTCAGGAAGATGAGAAATTATCTGATGATGCTAGCGATGAAGATCGTAAGAAAGTTGAGAAATTAAAAAAAGAACGCGATGCTGCTGACAAACAAAAACAGGAGGAGGAGTTTAAGGGTGAGCAAGAAAAGTTAAAAGAGAAGCTTGAAAAAGAGAAAGCTTTTGCTGGTGTTGTATATGAGATTGATAGTTGGAGTGCAGAGAAATTTTTCAATAAGCGTGAGGATCTAGTCAAAGTGAAAGAGCCTGAGGCTGAAGAAAAACCAGAGGCAGCGGCCGGTAATGGGAGCCCACCAGAGGGTGTATCGATTCCTGGTATTCCTGGAGCTTTGATACCAGGAGTCGAAGCCGTGAAACCTGAATCAGAAGAGACCTCCGAGAGCACTGAATCTGTAGAGAAACAAGATGATTCTGAGTAATTTAATATGCGCTAAGTTAAAACTTTCTCATGCCTTATCTTTAGTGTCTTGAAAAACAATAATTACATTTCGTATTGAGTTGGCGGGGAGTAATCTTTTGCGTATCGTAGGAGTCAATAAGAAGATTTATATTTAGTATCTATGTCCGAACAATTAACAAAAGAAGAGATCGATTTTTCACAAGAAGATTTGGAATCACTTAAAATATTTCAAGAATCGACCGCGAAGATACGGGATGAGCTTGCAAAAGTCATTATCGGTCAGGAAAAAGTTATTGATCAGTTGCTCATTGCGATTTTCTCTAAAGGACATTGCTTGCTAGAAGGAGTTCCTGGTCTTGCAAAGACCTTAATGGTTAGCACTCTCGCCAAATCGTTGAGGATGGATTTCAACCGGATCCAGTTCACTCCTGACTTAATGCCTTCAGATATTACTGGTACAGAAGTTATTCAGGAAGATAAAACAACAGGCGCTCGAGAGTTTAAGTTTCTTAATGGCCCGGTATTTGCCAACGTTGTTCTCGCTGATGAAATAAACAGGACTCCTCCCAAGACTCAGGCAGCGATGCTAGAAGCGATGCAGGAGCGTCAGGTCACGGTTGGAATGATCCGCCATGAACTTCCTGACCCGTTCTTTGTTCTTGCCACTCAAAATCCCATAGAGCAGGAGGGAACTTATACTCTTCCGGAAGCTCAACAGGATAGGTTTATGTTCAAGGTTTTTGTCGAATATCCGAACTATGAAGAAGAATACAGAGTAGCTGAAACGACGACGCGTGTGGAGGGCTCGTTAGTTAATGAAATCTTATCTGGCGATGAAATTAAAAAAACACAAAACCTTGTGCGCCGAGTTCCTGTTCCTCCTCATGTTATTCATTATGCATTGAGGCTAGTGAGAGCAACCAGAATCAATGAAGAAGAGGGTGTTCCGGATTCGATGCGTGAACTTTTGAGTTGGGGCGCTGGTCCTAGGGCAGTTCAGTTTCTTCTTTTGGGAGCTAAAGCCAAAGCGGTGATGGACGGTCGTAGTAGTGCTACTGTTGCTGACGTGAAATCAATTGCTCACCCTGTCCTGCGTCATAGAATAATTACTACATTTAATGCTGAATCCAGTGGTGTCACGACTGATGACGTTGTTGATAATCTTCTGTCTGAGATTTCTGAAAGAGACGAAGGCGATAAGATACCACCAACGTTGTCAGGTGCTTTTAATGCAGCGTAATTTAAACAATTTCTAGGAGTAGCATAAAAGCGTAATCTATGGCTGCTGCGGACACTCCAAATTACTTGGATCCTAAAGTCCTAGAAAGGATCAAGAGACTGGACGTACGTGCAAGATTAGTCGTTGAGGGATTCATAACGGGGCAACACAAGAGTCCATACAGTGGTTTTGCAGTTGAGTTTGCAGGTCATCGTGAATATTCGCCGGGTGATGAAATAAAACACATTGATTGGAAGGTTTGGTCAAAGACTGACAAGTTTTACATAAAAGAGTATGAGGAAGAGACTAATTTGAAAACAACGCTCATTGTAGACGCTTCAAAATCCATGAGCTACGGGAGAGAAGGGTGGCGTAAATTTGATTATGCAGCTACGGCCGGAGCCACGCTCGGTCACTTGCTTCAGGATCAGGGTGATGCAGTTGGGTTGATTACGTTTAATACGAAAGTTAAAGATGTTCTTCCTCCGAGTGCGCGTCATAACTATTTAAAAGAAATTGTGCATGCCTTGGAGGAAACTGTGCCCGATGAAAGGACCGATGTGAGTGAAGCGTTTTTGGAATTAGTTCCTCAGATACGTTCAAGAGGAATGGTAGTTATTATTTCTGATCTGTTCGTTGATATAGATGTTCTCGGAAAGGCGTTGCAACAATTCAGACTTCGCAAACAAGAGGTCATTATTTTCCATGTAATGGACCGTGATGAATTAGAATTTCCCTTCGAAGATCATACCAGATTTCTTGGATTGGAAGGGCCTGAAGAAGTGCATACTGATCCCAGAGCCTTGAGAAAAAGTTATTTGGAGATCGTTGATAATTATCGTAAGGAGGTAGGGAAGTTATGTGATAAACTTGGTGTTGATTATTCTCTACTTGATACTGGAGAGCCGCTTGATGCTGTTTTGTCTCGGTATTTGGCATTTCGCAAACGTCATACTAGGAAAGGGCGAGTAGGCTAAGTCGTGTTGGAATTTTTATTAAATCCAAGTTTTTTATTTGCTGGCACGGCTGCAGTTGCTGCGCCGATTATTATTCATCTTCTCAATCGTCGACGATTTAAGAAAATTGACTGGGCAGCAATGGATTTCCTTCTTGAGGCGCAGCGACTGAATAGGAGGCGAGTAAAATTAGAAGAATTAATTCTTTTGCTGTTGCGTTGCTTGGCAATGATTTTAATTGGTCTTTTAATTGCGAGGCCATCTTTGGATATTAATGTTTCGGGCCTTCTTAAGGCTGGCCAGACTGAGAGAGTGATTGTTCTGGACGATTCTTTAAGTATGGCCACTGTTGGGCAGCAAGGAAGTCCCATTGATAAAGCTTCTGAAATTCTTCAAAAAGGAATTAAGAGTCTTTCAAATAGTAATTCCCAAGACATTATCACTGTGGTTCGCACAACAGATCCTAACAAATTTGTACCAAACGGGCTGCCATTAACGGAAAGTTCGATAGGGGATCTGCTTGATGAATTCAAAAATGTTCAAGCCACAGATTTGCGGGGAGATTTGCATTCTGCACTGTTGACTGTAGAAAAAAGTTTTGAGTCTGATAAATCAAATTTCACTAAAGTAGTTTATTTATTGACCGATCTTCGCCGAATGGATTGGGAAAGTTCTACTAAATTAGGATCTGATAAAGGGGTGACGCAAACGCTTCAAAGCATTGCAGATAAAGCGGCTGGTTGCTACGTTGTGGACTTAGGATCTGAGATTGAAAACAATTTGGTCATTGAGGAGGTTAAGCCGCTCGAAAAAGTGTTGGTTAATTGAGTTCCTGCAGACTTTGAAGTTCTTGTCAAAAATCTTGGAAAATTGGACATTGAAGATGTAACGGTAAAGTTTTCGGTTAGAGGTTCTTTGCCATTAAAATCAAAAATACCTCTTATAGAAGCTGGTACTTTAGGAGTAGCGGCTTTTAGTTATACTTTTACAGATTCTGGTAATGAGTCGTTTTCCGTGCCTATAGAAGTTTCTTTGGAAAATGAATTTTCCAAAAGTAAGGACGCTCTTAGGGAAGATAACGTCCGTTACTTTCCTGCCAGAATTGCAGGAGGCATACACGTTCTAATCGTTGATGGAGATCCGTCCGGTATCTTTGGGAAGAGTGAATCTTTTTATCTTGCCAATGCGCTTTCTCCTGGTGGTCCAGCCATTTCTGGAGTCGATGTTACTGTCTTGGATGACACGGATTTTGATTCCTCCAAGATGTCCCAGTATGAAGTCATATTTATTGCTAACTTGTACCGAATAACTGAAGACCGAGCTAATAGCCTGAACGAATGGGTAGAAAATGGTGGCGGGCTGGTGTTATTGTTAGGGGATCAAATTGATGAAGATGTTTACAATGATGTATTGTACAAAAACGGTTCGGGCCTATTACCATTTAAATTGTTGACTGTCGGAGGCGATGAGAAAGAAGAGGAATGGGTTTATATAAAGCCTGAAAAACAAAATCATCCTTTGTTCCGCTTCTTTGAAGGTGATAATAAACGATTGCTTGACCAAGTTAAGGTGTTCCGATGGTGGAATTCTGAAGTGGTTACAAACGAAGATACAGAGAATCCCTCCAATATTGTTGCATCATTAACTTCAGATGATAACTCTCCTGTTATAGTTGAGAAGCAAGTGGGAAGTGGGCGTGTGCTGGCGATTACGACACCGTTAGATAACGACTGGAATAATTTTCCTGAAAATGGAGCTTCATTTCTTATCACTTCGCAGGAATTAGTTCGGTACATGGCAAGAAACATAGCCTCAGAGGGTATGATATCTGTGGCAGAGCCAATTTTTCATCCAGTGGATGTGAGAGAGTATCGTCAACAAGCTAGGTTGTTGCGTCCTGGTGAGAAAGTTGCGGAAGAAGTTGAAGCTTTGCCGCAAAATAGAAGTAATTTAAATAATCTTAAGTGGA